>JAITSM010000015.1 GCA_031287815.1 Prevotellaceae bacterium | reverse complement strand
TGATACCACAGGAGATAATAGATAAAATACTCGCCACAGCCAACATTGTAGAAGTTATTGGCGAATACGTGAAGCTGGCCAAACGCGGCGTTAATCACGTCGGCTGCTGTCCGTTCCATGACGAAAAAACGGCCAGCTTCACGGTCAGTCCCGCAAAGGGATTGTACAAATGTTTTGGATGTGGCGCCTCCGGCAGTGTGTTCATGTTCCTGCAGGAGCACGAACACATTTCTTTTCCGGAAGCCGTCCGGATAGTGGCAAAAAAATACAATATCGAAGTGCCTTCCGGCTACCAACCCTCCGACGAGGAGCGGGCAAAATACGCCCGGCGCGAAAGCCTCAAGGTGGCCACCGCTTGGGCGCAACAATATTTTTCCGAACAGGTGGAGCATGGTGGGGAGTACCTTCGCGCTCGGAGTTTCAAGCCGGACACCATAAAAACATTCGGGCTGGGCTTCGCCCCCGGCAACTGGCACGCCTTGGAACAGGCAGCCATAAAAGCCGGATACAAAAAAGAGGTACTGCTCGCCGCATCGCTCATCGGCGAGGGCGAGCGAGGAACGTTCGACTACTTCCGCAATCGCATCATTTTTCCCATCAGTGATGTGGCCGGCACGGTCGTCGGATTCACCGGGCGGGCGCTCAATGCCGACGAAAAAGCAAAATACCTCAACAGCCGCGATTCCGAACTATTCAATAAGGGGCGTTGCCTGTTTGGAATCCACCTCGCAAAAAAGAGTATGGTGCAGTGTAACGAGTGCATCATTGTCGAGGGCAACTTCGACGTGCTGCGCATGCACGAACTCGGCTACACGCAAACCGTCGCGCCCTGCGGAACAGCGCTCACAAAAGAACAAATCGCCCTCATCCGGCGCTTTACCACCAATGTCAAATTGATTTACGACGGCGATGCGGCCGGGCTGAAGGCCGCCCGGAAAAATGCTGAGTTACTGCTTGCCGAAGGCATGAATACGACAATCGTTCTCCTGCCGGAGGGCGACGACCCCGACAGCCTCGGATTGAAAGTGCCGGGGCAACTGAAAAAAGTGGTCGACAAGCCTGTCGGCATCATCGAATTTATTCATCGGCAATGGAAGCCCATCCTTGCCGCCGACCCTACCAAAGAACTCGAGGCCATAAATGACGCCGGCGGCGTCATTGCCGCCATGTCCGACGACACCGCCCGGACAATGGCCATTACCAATGCCGCCAAACTGTTTGCCCTGAGTGCGGAAACCGTTAAAAAAGCGGTGGCCGGGCAAAAAATAGAACGTGTGGCCATACCCGGTGAAAACGGATGGATAGGTTTGAAAATAGCTCGTGGCGCCATCAAAGAAAAGAGGCAAGCTATCATTACCGCCGATTATGAAACATTTGTTTCGCAGCATACCGAAGGCAAGGAAAATATCATCTCTTTTCGCGGTACGCTCGAACATTCCCATTTGCAGGAACTGTGCGCCCTGACAAGGAATGTTTTTATCCTTGATGAAATGGATAACCGCGCGAAAAAAGGCAAAGAACTGCCGGAAATTGACCTTTGCAAGCGGTTTACTGCTATGCAATGCAATGTCATTGTCGAAAAAACCGACCGTGACGAATGGAATTTTCCATGTGAAAACTTCATCATCCGCTATGCCCGGTTATGCCGAAAGGATATCTTCGAAAATTCCGGCAACGAAGCTTTGCGCCGCCAGCTCATCGAAGAATGTGCCGCACTCCTCAGTCGCTCCGACCAGACCACTATCACCATTAACACAAAGGAAATAGCTGTAATTCTCGGCATCAAGGAAACTGATTTCAAAAAGATTTTGAAACCATTTTTGGAAAAAAAGAAAACGCGCGGCGAAATGAACAGCGAAGCCATCACTGTCGATGGCGAGCGTATCGACTTCGACCCCGACCGCCTGCCGGGATACGTCGATTTGAATTTCTTCCGCCGCTGGGGTTACTTCCCGGCACAGAAAAACGGCCGCAAAATATTTTATGTATTCCGCACCAACGAAGGCGGCCTGATGAACATCGGCAACTTCTACATGGAGCCCCTGTTCCATGTATACGACCCCGACCCTAACCGCAATAAACGCATCGTTCAAATCAATAATGCCGAATCCGGCGCCACGTTCTTTTCCGAATTTATTTCCGGCAATCTCATTGAATTCGGCGCTTTCAAAAAATTTTTATTCAACGAAGGCGGCAACGTCTTCAGCAAGGGAAAATCTTTTCAACACGAAATAATTATGGCAAGTATCGCAAATGAATTTCCGAAATGCTACGAGCTAAATACTTTCGGGCAACAGCACGAAGGCTTCTACGCATTTACCAACGCCATTTTTCACGATGGCAAAATCGAGTACACTAACGAACTCGGACTGGTCAAGCATCAGGACAAAACCTACTACTCTCCGGCGTTCAGCAAAATTTACAGCGCCCAGCGGAAAGACAACGACAAATATGAGAACGACCGCTGGTTCATCTACCGCGAAACAAACGCCGCCACCTTTGAAGAATGGTCGCAGCTCATGGCGCAGGTCTACAAAATGAACAGTAACGGCCACTGGGCGGTACTGTATGCTATCATGGCCGCGTTTCGCAGTATCATCTATCCCATCGACCGGCTCTTTACAGCGCCCTTTTTTATTGGGCCTACCGAATCTGGAAAATCGCAAATCGCCATATCTATCCGGGCGCTATTCATGTCGCCCGAAGCGCCACTGTTCAACCTCAATTCCGGCACCGACGCCGCATTCTTCACCACCATGGAACGCTTCCGCGACGTCGTGCAGGTATATGAAGAATATAACGACTACCAGATATCCGACACCAAGTTTCAGGGGCTGAAGGCTGCCGTGTACGACGGCGAAGGGAAGCAAAAAAAGAAAGACGCCACCAGTAAGGATTTGGACGTGTCAAAAGTCAATTGCGCCATTACCCTGTTGGGGCAAGAGGCCCCGCAACGCGATGACGGTTCTCTCGCCAACCGGTGCGTGCTGCTGTTGGTGCCCAAAAAAGACGACTGGGCGGAACAGGAACGCGAACTGTTCGATAAGCTAAAAAGTGTCGAAAAAGCGGGTCTTTCCAATGTTCTTATTGAAGTACTGAAACAACGTGACATCGTGCAGCGCTACTACCAAAAGACACAACGCGCCTGCTACAAAGAAATAAAGAATGACCTTTCCGAAGCCGGCGCCACGCACCAGTCGCGCATCCTCAATACCGTGTCCCTGTTCCTCGCGATATGTAAACTGTGGGAAGAATATGTACCTACCCTCCGGCTGCCGTTTTCCTACGCCGAATTTTACGCCATTGCCCGCAGTAAAATCATCGAACAAAGCGAATCCCTTAGCCAAACCAACCGGCTCAGTGTTTTCTTCGACACCTTACAAATATTACTTAATAGGACACATAATGGCATACAGCCCGAACATGACTACCGCATTGAAATCATGCGCAAGATTACCGTCATGCGGCACCGGAAGGAAACCTACGAAATGGACCTGCCGGCAGCGCCGAAAGTGTTGCTCTTGCGTGTCAACACCGTTCACCAGTTATATGCCGATATTCAAAAATCTGAAGCCCTTACCATGACCAACCTCCTGATGTATCTCAAAGACCATCCGGCCTACATCGGGCAGGTGAAATCCGCCCGGTTTACGTGGAACGAATACACCGACCATTTCGACGAACTGACCAAACAGGTAAAGCGCATTGAGAAAAAAGCTTCCGCCACCACCAGTTGCGTGGCCATGAACTACGACCTGCTCAAGGAACTCTCCGGCATCGACCTCGAAAAATACGAAGACCCGGTAAAGCCCTTCGATACGCCCCCGGCATCGCCGGATGCCCAACTGGCCCAAACAGAAATGCCTTTTTAATAATACAATATACCGAAGAATTAATCATTAACCATTATTTTTCCCCCTGTGATTCCCTTATGAAAAAAAAGACAGAAAATAAAAAACAAAAAATCCGCGGCGAAAAACTGTTCCAACAGTCCTACGTTCCAACAAAAATTATTCTCGTCGCCCTATATAATATATAATATAATGATAATAAATAATATATAATACAGAGAAGCAGCTGTTCGATGTTGGGATACGCCGTTTTTTTTTGTTGGACACTGTTGGAACACTTTTTTTCGTTGGAACAGGTGTTCCAACGTTCCAACAATATCAAAAAACAAACAAAATTGATTTTCAATATATTAAAATTTTGTTGGAACGTAGGACTGTTGGAACAAAAAATCACGGACAAATAAAAAAAATTATTTTTTTATGGAATATATACCCATCACAGTGCAGGAACTTAAATTCAAATTTAACCCCGGTATGGAGTATGGCGACAATATATACCTGTTGTTACTTGCTTTGCCGGCCGGCCGGAGTTTATTCATCCCGGCTTTAACCAAAAACCGGGGAAAATTTATCGACGAAGTGAAATTTTGCTGCGAACTATTAAATATCACAAATATAGAGTTTGATAACAATTATACATATATCCAAAAAACACTTTCGGCAAAGCAAGAATTAGATTTGATAAAGCAAAAATCGGCAATAAGAATCAATAAAAAAATGGCCTTTAATAACAACGCGCCGAAACTTATTTTTGTTAATCATTAACCATTAATAATTAATGACAGCCTATATCCATCTCAAACCGGCCCTTCAGGAATTTGTCGTATGTGCCTTCCTTGACGGATCCCGACAGGTGAGTGCCGCCGACACCTTCGGCAAGCTCATCAAACCATGGCTCACCACGCCGCCCGACGGATACAACCCCATCGTGCCGGATGGCCCCGACGTCTTTGAATTTGAATTGCCCGCCTACGACGACAAAAACACCGCTTACAACTTCTATATCGCACCAAAGGCGCAGAAATATATTGCAACCATGTTGAACGAAATGTTCCTGAATCAGATGTTTGTACATCTCGACAAAATCCTGCCCCGCATGGAAAACGAGCAGATAAAGGATGCAATTTACGACTATTGTTACAGTTACAGCATCACCATGGAACACGTCCAATACGACACCTTGAAAAAAGCCTATTACCGCTACCGCCAAAAAAAACACAGGAAAAAGTCGTCAGGATTTGTCCCCGTCCTGTCCCTTCTCTCCTTAACCGTCTTAATATCCTTAATCCTTTAATCTCTTAATCCCCTACTATCATGAAACTCGGAATAAAAAAAATCGAATACCGCCACAAAGACGACAAGGATGCTACGCACTGGGCGCAATTAAACATCGTGCAATTTTCTTGCACACTGTCTGAAGAATGGGCCGAAGAGCCTGCCGGGAAAGTCAGCACCGTAACCATACAGGCGGAACTCCGGCACAGTTCCGAGCAAAACGACAGTTTGCTGCTCGACCTGTTACGAAATCAGACACATTATCGTGTCATCGACATGAACGGATACCAATATATAATAGGTGATGCCGGCGACTACTTGCCGCGCCTGACATGGAAGCGCTCCATCGAAAAACTAAACCCCAACGGCTACAAAATCAAAATCACCTACCGCAGCCCAAATGGAATAATCGCTGCTTAACGCGTAGTTTTAAACGTCCTTTTATACCTATTATATGCACACTTACTTTGTGCCATGAATTTTTCGTTTCTCAAAGAACTGGTAACCTCCGCATGGCAAATCGACGCCATCACGGCGCAGATTTATGCACCGGTATTGCGGGGCGTTTTCAATGGCCTGCACTTTGAGCGCGAAGACCCGGACGAAAAGTACAAGCCTTTTCAGGTGGC
>JAITSM010000001.1 GCA_031287815.1 Prevotellaceae bacterium | reverse complement strand
ACCTTAATTAACTAAATTAAAAACCTAATTAACTTAAATTTTATGAACAAAATCCTTTACATTTTGCTTTTCTGTGCGCTGTCCGTTGCCGGATACGCACAAGGCAACGTAGTGTCGGGTACAGTTTCCGACGCTACCGATGGCTCTCCCTTGGCCGGTGTTAGCGTACAGATACAAAATTCTACTGTGGTAGCGATAACCGACGGCGATGGTAATTACTCTATTAACGCCAAACCGGGCGATGTTTTAACGTTTTCGTTTATCGGCAAAATTACCCAACAATTAACTGTTCCCTCCGACGGAAAAGTGAGTGTGGCGTTAAGAGACGACGTGGTGGCGTTAGAAGAAGTGGTGGTAATGGGTTACGGTGTGCAGAAGAAAAAACTGGTTACCGGCGCCACCGTGCAGGTGGGTGGCGACGACCTGCAAAAACTGAGTACTGTTAGCCCGCTTACGGCTATGCAAAGCCAAACGCCGGGGGTATTTATCCTTCAGAACTCGGGACAACCGGGCGAAGGATTTAAAATCAGTATTCGCGGTATCGGTACTACGGGTTCCTATCGACCGCTGTTTGTGGTGGACGGCGTTGCCGGCGGCAGTATTGAAAATCTCAATCCGTCGGATATTGAAACTATTGACGTGCTGAAAGACGCTGCATCGGCAGCTATTTACGGCGCCCGCGCTGCCAATGGCGTAGTGCTTATTACTACCAAGCAGGGACGCTTTGGCTCGGAAAAATTATATGTGAACTATGACGGCTATTTTGGGTGGCAAAATGTCTATAAAATGCCTGCCATGCTCGACGCCAAGCAATACATGAATATCATAGATGAAGTGAATTTTAATATGGGCAGGCCGTTGCAAAACTGGCAAAGCGTATTGCAGGGCGGGATTTACGAAAAAATACAGTCGGGCGAATGGAAAGGCACCAATTGGCTGGAAGAAATCCGCAATCCCAATGCGCCTATGCAAAACCATGCTATTAACATTATGGGCGGCGGGCTTCGGTCAAACTTTTCGCTGGGCTTTTCTTATACTGCACAGGAAGGTATTTTCGGCAAACCTGTGCAGTCGGACTTCAAGCGCTATACCGTACGCCTTAATTCCAATCATACGATTCTCAAAAAACGTGACTTGGATATTATAAAAATAGGCGAAACGCTTTTTTATACGTATAATGACAAAAAGGGCATCGGTATAGGTAATCAGTACTGGAACGATATTTCCAATATGATGCGCGGGCTTCCCATCATGCCATTGTATGGTAGCGACGGCAACTATTTTGACCTCGACGATAAAGAAAGCAGCGGATTTAACAACTATGATTCCCAGTTTGCCAATCCTGTGGCCGATATGGTGTATCAACGCGGTAACAATATCTCCAAAAACCACTTTATGATGAGCTCGGCGAGTATAGAAATTCAGCCGATAAAGAATTTAGTATTCCGTTCTCAGTTCGGCTATATGTTTAGCGCCAACTCCTACCGTCAATTTACGCCTACGTATGCGCTTACAAGCATCAACCAAAAAGACGTTGCCCAAGTGGACCAAAATGGTGGGTTGGGCTTTAATTACACATGGGAAAATACATTGAATTATAAGTTTGCTTTGGGCAAACACCATGTAGACGCCTTGCTTGGGCAATCATTGGAAAAATCCGGCTTTGGCGAAAGTTGGGGTGCGTCGGTGCAAGGTTTAACATTCGATGATTTTGAACATGCTTGGCTTTCCAATAATACAGGCGATAAAAACACCATGAATGTATCCGGTTCCCCATGGGGACAAGGGCGATTGCTATCGTTCTTCGGACGTATCAACTATGACTACAAGGAAACGTACATGCTATCGGTGATTATGCGCGCCGACGGTTCATCAAACTTTGCGCGTGGGCACCGTTGGGGCTACTTCCCCTCCGTATCTGCCGGCTGGGTACTGACGAACGAAAAATTCATGGAAGGCGTTACCCAATGGATGGATTTCTTTAAACTGCGCGGCAGTTGGGGACAAAACGGTAACTCTAATATTGCCAACTTTGCCTATTTAGCTACGATAACTATCGGCACATTCAGCGGGTATTCTTTTGGCGGCGTAAACAATATTACGCCTGGCGCCTATGCCGATAAATTGCCTAATCCCGACCTGTCGTGGGAAACTTCGGAACAGTTGGATTTGGGTTTCGACGCCCGCTTCCTCCGTTCACGTTTGAACGTGGCGTTTGACTACTACCAAAAGACCACCAAAGACTGGCTGGTGACCGCGCCCGTGTTGGCAGCTTATGGTAGCGGCGCGCCGCAAATCAACGGCGGCGACGTGCAAAATCGCGGCGTGGAATTAGCGTTGAACTGGCGAGATAATGTACAGGACTTTCATTACAGCTTGGGTGTAAACCTTGCCTATAACAGGAATGAAGTACTCCGTATTGCCAACAGTGAAGGTATCATACACGGATCTGGTGCGCTTTTTCAAGGAGCTGAAGAAATGTACCGTACGCAGGTAGGTTTCCCTGTCGGCTACTTCTATGGTTACAAAACCGAAGGCGTATTTCAAAATCAGGCCGAAATTGACGCGTGGCGCGCCACAGGGAAGGGATTTATGCAGGAAACCCCTGTGCCGGGCGACCTGAAATTCTCCGACCTGCAATCCGACGGGCAAATTAACGAAGATGACAAAACCCTCATTGGCGACCCGCATCCCGACATCACATTAGGTGTAAATCTATCATTGAATTATAAGGGTTTTGACCTGGGAGTGTCAGCTTACGGCGGCTTCGGGCAGGAAATAGCCAAGTCGACCCGGAAAAATGACGTACCCTCTGAAAATTATACCACCGACGTATATAATCGCTGGTATGGCGAAGGCACCTCCAATAGAATGCCCCGCCTGACCGACGCTACTACCCTGAATTTTGGCAAAGTGTCAGACATCTATATTGAAGACGGCGATTACTTGAAATTGTCGAATATCACATTGGGTTATGATTTCAAGACGCTGTTCCCGCGCTTGCCTTTCGGACAATTGCGCCTGTATATTACGGCACAAAATCTTTATACGTTTACCGGCTACAGCGGCATGGACCCGGAAGTGGGTTATTCTCCGGGCGTGGACTGGGTACAGGGCATAGATATTGGGTATTATCCTAATCCTCGTACCTGGTTAATAGGCGTAAATATTAAATTTTAATTAGTAACCGAAAAAATAATGAAAGAATATGAAAAAGATAGTTAAATATTTTATGATTGCTGCATTCATGTTTTCCGTTGCATCCTGTGAAGACTTTTTGGATACCGAAAACTTTATGCAAAAAAATACCGGGAACTTTCCCCGTACGGAAGCCGACGCCGAACAAATGATAGCGGGTATCTACAATAACCTGCAAATAGGCGTAATGGATGGCGTTATACAAGGAGCGTTTTTTATGGTATCAGAACTGGCTTCGGACGACCGCTTGGGCGGCGGCGGCAGTAATGACCGCGAATTACAAGCCATGGACCTTATTATGCAATCCAGAGTTGACCAATACAGCGCTTTCTGGAGTGTTCGTTATTCAGGAATCAATCGCGCCAATAGCGCTATTGAAAACATGGATAAATGCGAAATGTCCGAAGCAAAAAAGCAAAAAATGTTAGGCGAAGCCTATTTCCTGCGGGCGTTTTATTATTATGAACTGGCGTCAATGTTTGAAAATGTGCCCCTGCATTTGACCACCAAAGCAGAACCATTGCCGCAAGCGCCGCCCGACGAAACATGGGGGCAAATTATTGCCGACCTTAAAACGGCGATTGAACTCATGCCTGCCCAAAAGACGCCTGATGCAGAATCAGGCCATGTAGACAAATACGTGGCAGAAGCTATGATGGCGCGCGCTTTCCTGTTTTATACCGGATTTTATGGCAAAACCGAAGTGGCGCTTCCTGACGGCGGTACAGTTACCAAGCAAATGGTGATTAGCTGGATTGATGATTGTGTAACCAATTCGGGTTACTCTTTAGTGATGTCGGATTATCGCAACCTGTGGCCCTACACTAATAAATACACGGTGGAATACTACGACTATACCAAAGGGCAAGGGCTGAAATGGGTGGAAGACGATAATGCGGTGAATCCCGAATCGATGCTTGCTATTAAATTCAACAAAAATGCCGGATATGCCTGCAACCGCTATTTTGTATTTTGCGGATTGCGCAACACGCAGGGTAATGCGGCGGCATTTCCATTTGGGAACGGCTGGGGCGCCGGGCCGGTAGCCACCAATTTGTGGAACGACTGGGATGATGCGGATATCCGGAAAAGAGCGTCTATTTGCGATATGGCTACCGAAATTCCGGGCGTAGATGCAGCAAACCGCGACGGTTGGATGCAGGATACGCGCTACTTCTACAAAAAAGGCTCTATTGTAGGCACTACTGACGGCGTAACGCACAGCGATCCTTTTGACCAGTTGATGTATGGCTTTATTCCTACCCAGTGGGACTTTGCCCTTGTGCACGACCAAGTGCTCATCCGCTTTGCCGATGTGCTGCTCATGCAGTCGGAATTGAAAGAAGACGCTACCGGTATGAATCTTGTGCGTGCCCGTGCAGGATTGCCGCCGGTTGCCTATTCATTGGAAAACATTCAAAGGGAACGCCGCTTTGAATTAGCGTTTGAAGGCGTGCGCTGGAACGACATGCGCCGCTGGGGCGCGACCTATGCCAAAGCCGCCCTTGCCCGGCAAGACAGGTTGCCTGTTTACAACAAAGGCGTAGCGGATGTAAATAGAGCGGGAACAGCGTATCAGCAACGCTATGACGCTACGCACGGGTTTTTCTCTATTCCCAATGACCAGATTACTTTATCCGACGGTTTGTACAAACAAAACGAAGGTTGGGATAATTCGGCATTATATACCGGTTGGTAAAATAATATTGATAAATATTGCTAATCTAAAAAAATAAAAATGATGAAAAAGATATTGACTTATTTAATTATATTGAGTACGGCGCTATTCTTTGCCGGCTGCGAGCCCCTTGTTAATGAAATAGACATGGGCGAATTGATCACCGATGCGTCGCAAATTGACGCTACCATAACTCCTGTCTTGAAAGACGGGAAAGTAAGCAATAAATTGCTCGTGGAATGTAAAAGTCCGGTGTTGTGCCAATGGTCGTCGGACGGCGGAAAACCGTTTATCCGGAACAATGGCGCCATGTCGCTTTCAAAACCCGGCCAGCAAACAATTACGCTGACGGCAAGGGCTGCCGATGGCAAAATGATGACCAAAACATTTCCGCCTATCAACGTAGAAGTAATGGAAGAGCCTGAATGGAACTATATATTCGGCAGTTCCGGCACAAAAGAATGGACATGGAATACCAGTTGGGTAGTGCCCGGCACGGAAGCCATCGACGGTATTGATGTTGGCCCGATTATTCTCGCACCAGCAGAGCCCACAAGCATTACTGATTTTGCAGCATTTTTTGCCTTTCAAACAGCTCCTTTTGACCCAAATGAGGGCGCAGGCGCAAAAATGAAATTTTCGCTGAACGGAACAACGGTAGCAAAATACAACCCCTCAGGTATGGAAATAGAAAACGGTACGGTCATTCTAGAATTAGGCCCCACTACTATTTCCGGGTCTTTAGGAATACTTACATTTGTAAATACAAATGTATTGTATCCGTACGACATACTTGGCTTAATCTTTGGAGGCCCGCTTAGCCCATTGCCAACCAGTACTTTTACGATATGTTATCTGGATGATGCACACATGGTATTGCATGTCAATGCCGGTTTTTGGGGCTATTACTATATATTCACCGCCATGCCGTAAATCACGAATGAAAGGTTGATATAGCGCCGGATGAATTTCATCTGTGTAATTCTTGGTTGTTGCCGGTGATAATAAAAAATTATTGCCGGCAATGATTTTCAATTATTGCCGGTCAAAGCGAAAAAAGGGTAGCTCCCAAAGATTTCCGCGAGAATTACCGGAAAAAGAAAGTCGTGGTATAGTGTTTTAGTATTTTATTATCAAAAAATAATACTATATTGATATTTTGCATAAAAGCCGGTTTGTAAATAAAAAAATATTCGCTATTATCCACTGGTAACATGATAAGTACAGGTGATGCTTACCTGCCCTAACCCGGAAAGCCCCCCGCTCCTTTTTCCCTGAACAAAGCTGAAACGCATGTGATGCCGGCCGGTTTTTCCTTCCTTGCCGCCCTGTTCCCGGAAGTGGTTATAATATATTTAGCCGGTTATAAATTAGCATCTTGAAAACTATTCCGGCTGTTTTTTTGCAGGTTTCCCTCCCGGCTTTTGCAAATAGATGGAAGAATATCAATAATTGATAACAAAGTATTTGCTAATTATCTCCTTTTACTATTACCTTTGTCTTAAAATTTTATTAACGCAAGATTAAGAACGCTATTTTGACTTACCCAGTCAAATTTTCGAAAAACAAAAGAAAAAAAATAACACGCAGAGAGCCCCTAATACCAATTGGTTAGTAGACAAAAGAGAAAAGAAACACACAAAGGTAGGGTATGA
>JAITSM010000224.1 GCA_031287815.1 Prevotellaceae bacterium | reverse complement strand
TGCTTTATTCACATAGTCATGAAATTGTCAAGATTCCAATAGATGAATAAA
The DNA here is from genome assembly GCA_031287815.1 of Prevotellaceae bacterium. Taxonomy (GTDB): domain Bacteria; phylum Bacteroidota; class Bacteroidia; order Bacteroidales; family UBA932; genus JAIRKX01. The sequence goes on along the minus strand of JAITSM010000224.1, from coordinate 3,801 downwards.
AGTGGTCAAAATGAGAATGAGCGTTATATCGGGTGCAAAGGTAGAAAGAATTTTGGAAATAGCAAATTAAAGTTGAAAGTTAAGAACTAAGAGTTCAGAGTTGGGGAGCGCCAGCTAACTCTTAGTTCATAATTCATACATCATACATCATACATCATACATCATACATCATACTTCCTCCCCCTCCTCAGCGGTTATTGTTTTTTTTCAAAAAAATGATTACTTTTGCAGACATTTTTCGAATAAAAAATTACTATTTTAAATAAAAAAATCAATAAATTATGTCACAAATTAAGCATGTGTATTTCTTCGGCAACAAGACCGCCGAAGGAAATGAAAAAATGAGGGATTTGCTGGGGGGCAAGGGCGCCAACCTGGCAGGGATGAATCTCATCGGCATTCCGGTGCCTCCCGGATTTACCATTACTACGGAAGTATGTAATGAATACTTTAAAAACGGCCGCGACGAAGCCGCAATCATGGCGCGGATTCGTCCCGAAGTGGAAGCGGCTATGAAGAAAATCGAAGCGGCGGTGGAAGGCCCGCAGTTCGGCGACAACCGCAACCCGCTGCTGGTGTCGGTGCGTTCGGGCGCGCGCGCCTCTATGCCCGGCATGATGGACACCATCCTGAACCTGGGATTGAACGACGAAGCGGTGGAAACTATCGCCGCCAAAAGCAACAACCCGCGCTTTGCATGGGACAGCTACCGCCGGTTTGTACAAATGTACGGCGATGTGGTGCTGGGCATGAAGCCTGAAAGCAAGGATGCCGAAGACCCCTTTGAAGAAATTATCGGCCACGTGAAAGCGCAAAAGGGCGTTCAGCTCGACACCGAACTCACCACCGACGACCTGAAAGAACTGGTGAAACGGTTCAAGGAAGCCGTGAAGAAAAGCACGGGGCTCGATTTCCCCGCCAACCCCTGGGAACAGTTGCAGGGCGCTATCATGGCGGTGTTCAACAGCTGGATGAACGACCGCGCCATCCTCTACCGCCGCCTGAACCAAATCCCCGCCGAATGGGGCACGGCCGTGAATGTGCAGGCGATGGTGTTCGGCAATATGGGCAACAACTCCGCCACCGGCGTAGCGTTTACGCGCGACGCCGCCACCGGTGAAAATATCTTCAACGGCGAATACCTGATCAATGCACAGGGCGAAGATGTGGTAGCGGGTATCCGCACGCCGCAGCAGATTACGCTCGAAGGCTCGAAACGCTGGGCGACGCTGGCGGGCGTCAGCGAAGACGAACGCAAAAAAACCTATCCGTCGCTCGAAGAAGCCATGCCCGAAGTATACAAAGACCTGTTCCGGACACAGCGCAAGCTCGAAGAACATTACAGGGACATGCAGGATATTGAATTTACCATCCAGGACGGGAAGCTGTGGATGCTGCAAACCCGCAACGGGAAACGCACCGGCGCAGCGATGGTGAAAATTGTAACGGACATGCTCAAAGAGGGCGTGATTGACGAAAAAACCGCCCTCCTGCGCCTTGAGCCGAATAAGCTGGATGAATTGTTGCATCCGGTATTCCAAAAGGAAGCGCTGGCAAAAGCCAAATCTATTGCCAAAGGCTTGCCCGCGTCGCCGGGAGCGGCTACAGGGCAAATCGTCTTCTCTGCCGAAGATGCGGAAACATGGGCGGCAAAAGACAAAAACGCCAGGGTCATCCTGGTGCGCGTAGAAACGTCGCCCGAAGATTTGAAGGGAATGAACGTGGCGCAAGGCATCCTCACCGCCCGGGGCGGGATGACCTCGCACGCCGCCGTAGTGGCGCGCGGCATGGGCAAATGCTGCGTATCGGGCGCCGGCGCAGTGGTTATTGACAATAAAAAACGCACCATGAACGTGAACGGGGCGGTATATAACGAAGGCGACTGGATTTCGCTCGACGGCTCTACCGGCACGGTATACGAAGGGCAAATTGCTACGCGGCTGCCGGAATTGAGCGGCGACTTCGGAGAAATAATGAAACTGTCCGACAAATACGCCCGCCTGCTGGTGCGCACTAATGCCGACACGCCGCGCGACGCCAGGCAGGCGCGTGAATTCGGCGCAAAGGGCATCGGCCTCTGCCGTACGGAACACATGTTTTTTGAAGGCGACAAAATCCTGTCGATGCGCGAAATGATTTTAGCTAAAGACGAAACAGGACGCCGCAATGCGTTGAAAAAACTGTTGCCCCTGCAACGCACCGACTTTGAAGGCATCTTTGAAGCGATGGACGGCTTGCCGGTAACCGTCCGCCTGCTCGACCCGCCCCTGCACGAGTTTGTGCCGCACGACGAAAAAGGACAGTCCGAAATGTCGGAAGTCATGGGCGTCCCCTACGAAGAAATACACGCGCGGGTAGAAGCCCTGCTGGAACAAAACCCGATGCTGGGATTGCGCGGTTGCCGGCTCGGAAACCTCTATCCCGAAATCACCGAAATGCAAACGCGCGCTATCATCGAAGCGACATTGAACTTAAAGAAGAAAGGCGTGAAAGCCATACCGGAAATAATGGTGCCGCTCACCGGTATCTTGTATGAATTTTTGGCGCAGCGCAAAATCATTGACGATACCGCCGCCAAAGTATTTGCCGAACGCAACGACCGCATCGACTATAAAGTCGGCACGATGATCGAAATTCCGCGTGCAGCGCTCACGGCGCACCGCATTGCCGAATCGGCGGAGTTCTTCTCGTTCGGCACCAACGACCTTACGCAAATGACCTTCGGCTATTCCCGCGACGACGTCGCCAAATTCCTGCCGATGTACATTGACAAGGGTATTTTGAAAAACGACCCGTTTGCCGTATTAGACCAGAAAGGCGTAGGGCAATTGGTGAGCATGGCGGCGGTAAGCGGCCGTTCGGTGTGTCCCGAACTGAAACTCGGGATTTGCGGCGAACACGGCGGCGAGCCCTCGTCGGTAGAGTTTTGCCACCGCATCGGGCTGAACTATGTAAGCTGTTCGCCCTTCCGCGTGCCCATCGCCCGGCTGGCGGCAGCGCAGGCGGCATTGCGGTAAGCTAAACCGGATTGACGGCTAACGCCGGATGCCACGAAAAACCCTGACAAAGCTTGGCGCTTTGTCAGGGTTTTCTGTTGCCGGTATATCCTATATTTGTGTTAGCTTTTAAGGCGGCGTTTTACAGTATCCCAATTTATTCCGTCCATAGTTTTATTTTATGAAAAGTTTTAGTAAGGGTAACGCTTTTTTTCAAATGGATAGTGGAGAATTGAGAACGGGCTTGCGTATCAAAAGACATTTTCCACACTCCATTCAATTAGTCCAGCCTTTCAGTCTACGTTTTTCTGCTACTGCACGCACCTAACAGAGAGACCAAACGTACGCAAAGTTCCCCAAGGGTTAATTTGACCAGCATTCGCATACGCTCGCCACGACCACGCATATTCGGAGCGTGCACTATTGGATGTCCAGTTTATTGCAAAGCCGCCTCGTGTTTCGATACGTTCACCACCCCCCGCACGTCGGCCGGATGCAAGCCAGCTAAAGCCCCATGAATTTCTGCCTGCGGGGCTATTAGCCGAATATTCCCACGATTGATTTTCATCTGAGAAGCACCAACGATCGTATGACGGGCAAGTATCTTCATTTCGCAAGATTAACCCTACATATGTGCCTTGTAATGCAGAAGACAGTCCTATATTTTTTTCGCCGGTTTCCACAATATTCAGCATAGTAGCCCAAGCTGCGTGAGTAGGAACAGACCAGCCTGCCGGACAAATACCGTGATTTCCCGTTCCTCTTCCGGCGTTTTGCGTACACATGAAGGCGTCCGTTGTATAAG
>JAITSM010000223.1 GCA_031287815.1 Prevotellaceae bacterium | reverse complement strand
CTTATACAACGGACGCCTTCATGTGTACGCAAAACGCCGGAAGAGGAACGGGAAATCACGGTATTTGTCCGGCAGGCTGGTCTGTTCCTACTCACGCAGCTTGGGCTACTATGCTGAATTCAGTGGAAACGGAAAATAAAAATATAGGAACTACCACGGGATATCAAGGTGCATCCGTCGGCCGAATGCTTAAAACGAGTGATGTATGTGCCGCGTCTACTCCGCAGTGTGCGTCGGACGAAAACGCAAAAAACAATTTTAACGCCATAGCTTTAGAAGCTAGAAACCCGTACGGATTTAATATTTTGTCCAGCGGTTTCCGAAGTGGTTCCGTGGGTTTATATACGAGTCGCGGATACTATAGCTACCAATGGTCCGGCTCTGCCCTGAACTCGCAATACGGGTGGGGTTGGGTTTTCAGATCCAACATGAACACCGTGGCTTCATCGGGACACTGGCGAACCATGGCGTTTAGTGTCCGCTGCCAAAGGAATTAACTGATTTCTATCTTGTAGATTGGCTGCGTTTATTCCAGTCGTTTACCGTAGGCGGTAAAAGTTTTGTCGGTATAGAAAATAATGACCTGTTCAACCGTTTTGCCGTTATTTTCGATTATTTCCGACGGCGCTAATTCCTCTGCGACTGTTTTGCCAGCATGCTGTTCCGGCAACCCGCCAGAGAGCGGGTTGCCTGTTTCAGCCGGCTGTTCCGGCGGTACAGGGAAAAGTTGTTGGGCAATCATTTCCTTGTACATTTTCCCCCGCCCGGTGATAAACCATTCAATATTTACTGCCGGAAAATGTTTGATGAACTTTTCAAGGAAATCGTAGCCGGGTTTATTGCGTCCGGCAAGAATGTGGGAAATGCCGGCGCGATTCACCCCGATGATGTCGGCAAAGCGGGCGGGAGAAAGTTGCTCGGCGGCTAAAAATTGTGTTAAACGGTCGGTCATATTTGTAAACTTTTAACGCTACAAATGTAATCATTATTTTGTTTACAAAAATAAACTACATAGAAATTACAGCCGTAAACAAGATTTTTTCATAAGCATCCGCCATACGCTATATTATCTTGTAACGAAGTTTATTTATAATAACTCCTCTGTTTGACGCATATTTAAACGTATACTAAAAATTCAAAATATAAAGGACTGGTAAATAACAGTAAAAAATACTATTCTATTTAATTTATCAACATCTTATAAGGGAAATAGCTAACTTTACATTTTTTATTGCTTCGGTAGCATTAAATAATCAATTTAATTAACTGGATTCTATATTATTATTTGTTTAAATAAATGCGGTTTACAAATGTTATCCATTATTTGTTATAATAGTTGTATTACATTTGTAAAATACCTGCTTTTACTCGTATTTTCATTCTTTTTGTAATACCGATAATTTACAATTGTAATATTTGTATTTTTCATGCTATCGGAAAAACGGCTATTTTTTTTCCCTCCTTCCCTACCCTTTTGCCTATTTTCCCCCGACAATTAAAAAAGCCTGAAGCAAAAAAATGAAAAAAAATGAAAAAAATTTTGCACATTTAAAAAAAAGTCGTACATTTGCACCGCAAATATGCAACAATTAGTATTTAACAATTAAAGATTAAAGAATTATGACAAAAGCAGACATCGTCAATGAAATTGCAAAAAGCACAGGCATTGAAAAAGTAAATGTGCAAAAAACCATTGAAACGTTCATGGAAGTGGTAAAACGTTCGTTAACCAGTAACCATAATGTTTATTTACGGGGCTTCGGTAGTTTTATAGTGAAAAAACGCGCTAAAAAAACAGCTCGCAATATCTCTAAAAATACTACGCTGATTATTCCCGAGCATTTTATTCCGGCATTCAAACCGGCAAAAGTGTTTTTGAATAAAGTGAAGAGTAACGTAAAAAAATAAATTGGAACGCACACTATGCCCAGCGGAAAAAAAAGAAAAAGACATAAAATGTCTACGCACAAGCGTAAAAAACGGCTTCGGAAAAATCGCCATAAGAAGAAAAAGTAAGGAGTTGTTTATATCGTTTTGGTAGTATTGTAACAACCCGGAGTATATATTCTTCGGGTTTGTTTCGTTTATTTTATTATTGGGCTTGTCTTCCCCGCGGGAAATGCGTTATTTGTATTTAAGTTAAGTATGGATAGAGAATTAGTTATTGACGTTACCACTTCAGAAATTAGCATTGCATTACTTGAGGACAAACGGTTAGTAGAACTGAGCAAAGATAATTCTTCCACCAATTTTTCAGTAGGTGATATTTATTTGGGAAAAGTAAAGCGGGTGCTACCCGCATTAAATGCTGCGTTTGTAGATGTAGGCGACGAAAAAGATGCATTCTTGCATTATTTTGACCTAGGGCTTCATTTTAAGCTAATCGACGACTTTACCAAAAAAGCCTTTGCCCGCCAACGGCCGGGGTTGACTGCGCCAAAGCAGAACGACCCGATCCTGCCGAAAGACGGAAAAATCAGTGATGTGCTGTCGCCCGGACAACCGGTGTTGGTGCAAGTGGTGAAGGAAGCTATTTCCACCAAAGGGCCGCGCCTGACGTCGGAGATTTCACTGGCAGGGCGCAATTTGGTGTTGATTCCCTTTTCTGATAAGATTTCTATTTCGCAGAAAATAGGCGACCGTGAAGAACGCCGCCGTATGGAGCGGTTAATCAAAAGTATTTTGCCGCCGGGCTTCGGAGTGATTGTGCGCACCGTCGCCGAAGGCAAAAAAACCGCTACGCTGGCGCCGGAATTAACCGCATTGGTACGACGTTGGGAAATGTGCGTCAATAAAATCGGTGCAAGCAAGCCGCCGCAATTATTGGTGAACGAAATTAACCGCACGTCGGCCATCCTGCGCGACATGCTCAACGGCACGTTTAATAATATTTACGTAAACGACACTTCCCTGTTCGAGGAAGTGAAAGAATATGTTACGTCTATTTTCCCGGAAAAGGGAAAAATCGTTAAGCTATATGCCGGGAAAGAGCCTATTTTCGAACATTACGGCGTGTCGCGACAAATACGAGGGTCTTTTGGAAAATATGTATCGCTGAAACGCGGCGCATACATTATTATGGAGCAAACCGAAGCCCTGCATGTGATTGACGTCAACAGCGGGCGGATTAAAACCGCCGACAACCAGGAAGAACAGGCGCTGGAAGTGAACCTGATGGCGGTAACCGAAGTGGCGCGGCAACTGCGCTTGCGCGATATTGGCGGAATTATAGTGATTGACCTCATTGACATGGACAAGGCCGATAACCGGCAAAAAGTATTTAACGCCATGCGGGAGGCTATGGGGCTTGACCGCGCCCGGCATAATATATTGCCCTTGTCAAGATTTGGGTTGATGCAATTGACGCGCCAGCGTGTGCGCCCCGCCACGCAAATCCGTAATGATGAATTGTGCCCCAGTTGTAACGGCTCCGGGAAAATAATGCCCTCCATTGTCTTCGAGGATCTTTTGCAAAACCAATTGGTTTATCTCGCCGGCGAAAAGAAAATAAAAAATCTTGTACTGAAAGTACATCCCTATATAGCGGCATATTTGAACCACGGGCTGCTTTCGCGCCGCGTAAAATGGACGGTACAAAACAAATGCCGGCTCCACATTAAAGCGGTCACTTCTTTTGCCCTGCTACAACACCAATGGTTTGACAAAAACGGCGACAAAATTACGATTTAATTAAGAATTAGGAATTGTGGATTATAGTAGCCAGTATCTACCGGCACTGTCCAATTCCTAATTTTTAATTCGTGCTTTTAATTAAAAAGCAACATTGCCAGCCCGTCGAAGAGGGAAATAATTCCGAGTATAATAATAATGATTCCTGCAATGCGGTTAATGTACCACAGTTGCCGGATGCGGAAACGTTGCCGGAAACGGTTGATAAGCCAACTAAGGAAAAACCACCACGCCGCCGCGCCAAGCACTACGCCCCACAAGACAATGGCGATATTTATCACGCCTGATTCCTTGTCTATATTGACGCCTACTAAGGCAAACAAGGCCAGCATCAGGAAAGTGGCTCCCGGATTGGATATGGTGAGAATAAAAACGGAAATAAAATCTTCAAACGGCCGGTTGATTTGTTTCTTGCGGCGCAGTTGCTTGACAGGATTCGATAAATAGACCAATAGCCCTATACCCGCTACCAGTAAGCCGCCGCCAATCAGAAACCAGTTTTCGTTGGCGTTGAAAATACGCTGTACAAAGGCAAGGCTGAGTACAGCCAGTGCAGCAAAAATAGTGTCTGCCGTTGCAGCGCCCAGCCCCGAAATAAAGCCCGATTGCTGTCCTTTGCTAATCGTGCGCTGCACTACCAATACGCCTATGGGCCCCAACGGAATAGACGCGCCCAAACCAACCAGTATCCCTTTTAATAATTCAAATTCCATTATATAAATTGTATTTCAAGCGACAAAGATAGGAAAAAAGATTTAAAAATTGCGGAATAGTAGGGCAAGCCCAGGGTCAACGCATTTAGATTTTGATAAGTTCTAAGAGGAACTCCTTGCTCCACTTTTTTTAGTTGAAAATGGAAAGTTGAAAATGATGTATGATGTATGATGTATGATGTAGCTTGCGCCAGCCAACTCTTAACTTTTAGTTCTTAACTCAAAAAGGTGCCAGCCAACTTTCAACTTTCAACTTTTAATTCTCCATTAAGGAAGCCCCGAAGGGGCGAAATTTTCATAACCCCATGCAAGTGGAGCGTAGCGTAACGCAGCATGGGGATAAGAACTGCCCTGCCACCCGCGCGGCGCACCGGCTTTCCGCTATGCACGGACAGTGCACCGCGCGAAAGGCGCAGGCGTTCTTCTTCCGCAGGCTGCGCTGCGCTTGCCTGCGGTTATGAATATCTCGCCCCTTCGGGGCGTTCAGTCGGCAGTCTTCAGTTTTCAGTAGGCAGTAGCTGGCGCCAGCGCTCCTACCTCCTACTTCAAAAAAAATCCGCCGGCATGTTTCCATACCGGCGTCTTTTCATTACTTCGTCTCAGCACCCCCCCCTCGCCTTTAGGAGTGGGGGCAGGGGGTGAGGTTAAAGCGGCGTCAGCCACTGCCTACTGCCCACTGCCTACTGGGTCTACGGGATAATCGCACTCGCTATCGGGCTATACTTGCCTTTTTCGCCTCTGGTGTTTTCCCAGCAGAGGGCGAAGTAGACGGTTTTGCCGCGATCGTGGCCTTCGAACTCGAGGGTGAAGGGCGTGTGCGTGTCAAACGACGAGTGCGTCAGTTCGCTGATGTCCACCGGGGCGACGTCAAGCACCGCCCAGCGGATTTCTGCGCCGTGCTGCCCGGCAGGCTTGGCCTTCGACGTGCTGTCCTGGTCATGGAAGTGCACCGTGAGGCAGCGAATCACGCTGGTGTCAAGGCTAAAGGCCGGGTAGGTCGTCGCCACCGGAGCCGGCGTGTAGCCGCCGCTCGGGTGTTCCGGTAAACCCATTCCCACGAGGTCTTTGTCAGTAACCAGCGGGTTGGTGCGCAAAAATGCACTGTACAATTTCCGGTACACGAGGATGAACGCCTTTTCTGCCGCATTAAACTCGGCGGTCATCATCGGCGTACGCGTAGCTTCGTCGAGCCACTGCGACGCAATGGAGTTGTAAGTGTTAAATACCGGCACGAATTCCGTGTCGAACCATTGTCCCAATGGTGTGGTAGTTCCAAAACCCATCCGGTCTCTATTACCGGGGGCCAGTGTATAATTCCAGGTCTTCACCGCCTG
>JAITSM010000199.1 GCA_031287815.1 Prevotellaceae bacterium | reverse complement strand
TCCCCCTTTGCCGCAAGCTCTTTCGCACTTTGGCAACTTTTATTCGGTTAGTCTTGTTTCAGAAAATTTCTCTTTTTAGAGAGGTATTGGGGATAAAATGCAACGTGGACTAAACTTATTGTTTCAGAGGTTCTCGAATACCCAATCAATTATAAGCAAAAATCCACGTTTCTTTGTGTGGTTTTGCTTTTATTCAATTGATTTGAAATTTTCGAGATTTCTGAAACAGAATAAAAGCACCCAAAATGAGAAAGAGCATAATATCGGGTGCAAAGGTAGAAAAGTTTTTTGAAATAGCAAATTAATGGAGAAGGGTGACAGGGGTGAAGGGTGAGGGGTGAAGGGTGAGGGGTGGCTGGAGCTGTCCCGTAGGGACAATATGTTGGTAGAACTATGCATAAACACCCCGCCCTGCCGTCCCTACGGGACGACTCATGGCTACTGAGGTTGTTTTTTGGGGAAAATTAGGTTTTTTATGAGTGAAGAGTGGCGGCGTAAGCCCATTCTCCATTCTCCATTAAACAAGCGCCCGCTACTGCCTACTGAAAACTGCCTACTGCCTACTGCCTACTGCTCTCCCGCCTGCCCACTTTTAATGCCAAATTCGCAAAACGGTTTGATGCCGCATTCGGTGCATTTCGGTTGGCGGGCGGTGCATACGTAGCGGCCGTGCAAAATCAGCCAGTGGTGCGCAATGGGGCGCAGGTGGTCGGGGATGTGTTGCGTCAATTGTTTTTCCGTTTCCAGCGGCGTGGAAGCATGGGCAAGCCCGGTGCGGTTGGCGACGCGGAATACGTGCGTATCCACCGCAATCACCGGGCGGTTGTAGATGACCGAAGCAATGACGTTGGCGGTTTTCCGCCCTACGCCGGGTAGCCGTTGCAATTCTTCGACGTCCGAAGGCACGGTGGAATGGAAGGTGCCGACCAGCATCTCCGCCATGCCTTTTAAATGCTTGGCTTTGCTATTGGGATAAGAGATGCTGCGGATAAGTTCATAGATTTCTTCGACGCTGGCTTTGGCTAATTTTTGCGGCGTCGGGAAACGCTTGTAGAACGCCGGCGTAACCATATTTACGCGCTTGTCGGTGCATTGCGCCGAGAGAATCACCGCCACAATGAGTTCGTAGGGGTTCCGGTAATGCAGTTCCGATTCCGCCACTGGCCTGTGTTCCGCAAACCAGCCCAGAATTTTTTCATAACGCATTTTAGTCGTGAGTCGTGAGTTTTTAGTCATAAGTTTTTAGTTTTTAGTCGTGAGTCGTGAGTTTTCCGGCGCTAGCCTAATTCATAATTCATAACTGTTTCACAAAAGCTCCTTTTTCCCGCACATTGTAAAAATTTATTGCTTGCGCTTCTGCCGCTTCCTGCCATTGCCGTACGCGGTACAGCGGCACGGAAGCATCTACAATCAACTGCTTCGGCGCGTAGCGGCGCAATGCCAGTTCGGGTTTCATGCGCGCGGCGCCGGTTACTATCAGGTAGTCGATAGCTATGGCAGGCAAAGGCCGGGCGAGCTGTTCGTTTTCCAGAATTTTGTACAATTCGTTTTCAAAGACGATAAATCCGTTGTAGCAACAAATATTTCCGATAATCGTATCGCTTTGTGCAATGCGTGTTTCAAAGGTTTTCTCATGGGCGGCAAGCCCGTGTTTGATTAAAAAATTTCCGGTGTAATACGAAAAGTTTTCGGCAATATGTTCTTTGTTGCGCAGCGCCACGCCCTTGTTGCCATTGACAAATTCAATGCAGGAGGCGTTTTTTACTTTATACACCACCATCATTTTTTGCTCGTGCTGTTGTATATTTTGCCATGAATGAATCCCGGCAATCCCTGCCACACTGCAAGCGGCCAGCCACAACCAGCGCCGTTTGGGAAGGGCGGCGTAGCCGGCAATGAACAGAATAATGCCTGCCAGCAGGAACATTTGCACCCGGCCGATGTAAATATTTCCCGTTGTAGCGTAAGGGAGGGCTTCGATGAATTCAACAATGAAGTTGAGCAGCCAAAGCATACCGTGCAACACATACCCGATAAGCGTGGAAAGCGCCGGAAGCTGGTGAAATACCAGAAACGCCACGCCGCCGTACACAATGAAGCCCGTCAGCGTGATGATGCAGATATTGGTCAGCAAAAAATAATTGGGGAATAGATGAAAATTCAGCAACGACACCGGCAGCGTGCCGAGTTGTGCGGCGACAGAAACGGTGGCCAGCTGCCAGACGCCGTTCAGGAACTTATTGGGCATGTAAATCAGGCGGGCGATACGCGGCTGGAAATACACAATGCTCAACACGGCGCAGTAGGAGAGTTGAAAGCCGGCGTCAAAAATTACCTGCGGGTTAAACCATGCAATAAAAAATGCCGACGCCGCCAAAGAGTTGTAAGTGCTGAGGGATCGGGAATACATTTTCCCTATCAGCAGGAATGAAAACATCACGGTGGCGCGCGTTACCGACGGCGAAAATCCTACGATGGCAGCATATATCCACAAAAAAACGATGATAAGTATATTTTTAATAACCATGCCGCGCCGTTTTCTGTTCAGGAAAGAAAAAATAAAACCGAGCACCGCCATAATAATCCCCACGTGCAGCCCCGATACGGCGAGGATGTGCATGGCGCCGGAAGCGACGTACGACGCCCGCAGGTCGTCGTCGAGCCATTGCTTGTTGCCCAGCGTGAGCGCCGCCAGCACCGCATATTCTTTCCCGCCGACCGGGCTATCGGCAAAAATTTCCAATCCGCGCCGTTGCCACCGGACAGGCGCATACTGTAACGTTTTCCAAAAGGACAGGCGGTTGTCGGTAATGTACCGCCCTTTTTGCACAAAGGCGGAGGCGAAGATTTTCCGCCGCGCCAGGTACGAGCGGTAGTCAAATTCGTCGGGATTGCCGGGCGGCGGGATGGACGACAGGCTGGCCTGTACGTATAGCGTAGCGCCCGCCACAGGCGCAGGCTGCAAAGTGTCGGCGGCAAGGTATAAAATGACTTTCTCGCTGGCAGCGGCGGTGTCGCCGGCGGTGATATATTTTTTTACGATAGCCTGCACTTTTGAAAAACGTTCGTTCACTATCGGATTATCGCAAACTTCGGCTTCCAGCCACAGCGGCTCGTCGAGCGGCAACGAGGAGCCGGCGGGCTGCTGTTGCAGGATAGCCGCACCGGCGAAAAATAAACAAACCAGCCCCGCGCTCCCTGTTACCCACTGGCGGGCGTGCCGGCGGAAGTAAGGAATCGCCGGCAAAGCCAGATAAACCAGCGCGGCCCCCGCCGCAATAAGCAGCACAGGAAAACCAAATCCCCACGGAGACGCTTGCCACACAATGCCCGCAAGCAATGCAACAGTCAATCGCACATACGGGTTTCTTTGCAAGGTCTCATTTAAGGAATTCAAATTACGATTTTTTCCCACAGATGAACACAGATTTTTTCAGATTACACAGCTTATATAAATGTAACTAACGGCTGCCGGCTAATGGCTGTCGACTAAAAAACTAAGCTCTACCATTTGCCGCGCTTCCTTTACGTCGTGCACGCGGAGGATATTTGCGCCGTGCAACAGGGCATACAAATGAATGGCGGAGGTGGCGCACAGCATCTCTTCAGGGGCGCTGTGGAGCGGCTTCCAGAGAAAGCTCTTGCGCGAAACGCCGGCCAATAGCGGCGCGCCGAGCGCAGTAAATTCCCGCAGGCTGCGCAGCAATGCATAATTCTGTTCCACCGTTTTTGCAAACCCGAATCCCGGGTCGATGATTACCTGTGCAACGCCCTGCGCATGCAGTTCCGCCAGTTTCTGCTGCAGGTACGCTTTTACTTCCTTGGTCACGTCGGCGTAATCCGTAAGGCCTTGCATGGTCTGCGGGTTGCCGCGCATGTGCATGGCGATGTAGGGCAGTTGCAGCTGCGCCACCGTGGCCGTCATGGCGGCGTCTTCTTCGCCGGCGGAAATATCATTGACGATAAAAGCGCCGTATTGCTCGTACAGCCGTTGCACAACGCCCGCGCGGAACGTATCCACCGACAGTGGAAGGTGGGGGAAATGCCTGCGGATAACCTGCAAGGCAAACGACAACCGTTGGTATTCCTCTGCTTCCGTCGCCACCGGAAAGCCGGGGCGCGTGGAACAGCCGCCCACGTCGATACAGTCGGCGCCATCGCCGGCGAGCCGCCCCACACGTTCGATAACCGCCGCCTCCGTCGTACAGCGGCTTTGCGCAAAGAACGAGTCGGGCGTAACATTCACGATTCCCATCACCACCGGGCGTTCAAACGATAGTTGCTGCGCGCCTATTTTCCACATATCTTCCTGTTTTGGTTTTATTCCCGGCAAAGGTAATAATTTTAATGGAGAGTGGAGAATGCCCGAAAGTATCCCGAAGCCTTTCGTGATGGTTTTGGGAATATTTAAATAGTTCCGCTTGGGACGTCCCAATTTCAGTTTGGAAGTTCCAAAATCAGCCTCCGGCGCTAAACGGCAAAAAAAATCACCCATTTATTTGCAAATTCAAAAATAGTGTTTTATATTTGTAGCGTTATTAAGTTCTTTGGAATAGTTAATCTTTGTTCAAATGTTGAAATCTGCAAAATTTCTATACTCAATGAATAAAGTAACTTCAATCAAGAAACGTGGACTTTATTTGTTTTGAGTATGGGTATTGCAGAACCTCAATATTGATAATTAAAGTTTACGTTTTAGATTTTAAAACACTATAAAATAAATCTAAACGATGGCATTGGCAGCGAACAAAAATTCGCAGCAAGGGGGGGTTGTTTATATAAAGAAGTTTGTGTTTGCAAAACAGCCCCAATGCTGCGAAAAGCAAAAACAGAACATAGGCTTATAGAACATAGACAACAGGCAAATATTAAACCTTAGATAATTAAATAATAATGTCATGAAAAAAATTCTCTTTCTTTTTACAATGCTTGCAAGCATTACAGCAAGCGCACAGCGCACCACGCCGGTAACAATTGCAAATACCAAAGTGGATTATTCGACAACAAAAACCGTAACCTTCGATTTATCGTGGAAAGGCAGCGACGCCACCCACCGCGACGAAGTGTGGGTGTTTGTGAATATTCAACCGATAACCGGCGCAAACACTTTAGGCAGCTGGTCGCCGGCTACGCTCGTACCGAGTGCCACTACCATTACCGGCGGCAGCGGCAACCAGTATTCGTCGCTTACATATACCGAAGTAAGCGGAAACACGCGCGGACTATGGGTAAAAGGAACGGCATCCAACACTACCAGCATTTTTGCTGCGACAGTTAAAGTAACTTTAGCAAATGGTACGCCCGAAAAATTCAATTCCTGTGCCTATGCGACCGACTACCCGCCGAATGCGACGTCATACAACAGCGGTACTTATACGCTGAAAGGCACGCAAGCATTTATAATAACCGGAAACGGAACAATACAAGACGGGGATCAATATGTGGGTACAGTTATAAATTCACTGACCGATGCTACCGGTTGTCCGGGCGGTGTAGGGCGCGACCAGCCGCATAATGGCGGAACTTGTGCGCCGGGTTTGACGGCTGTTGGAGATTATTGCAGGGATTTAAAAGATGACGATGCATTTGTATTCACCTGCTTGGGCAATACGATAGAAGTAAAAAATTCCGATGCCGGAATGCCTACGTGGAACACTAGAGATTTATGTACAAGCATTGGATGGAGAATTACAACTGGACAAGAGCTTGAGTGTATGTGCAAAGCTGAAGTATTAACCGCGCCAAAGACATATATGCCTGCTGATATGTCTTATTACACCACAACTTGTATCGGTAACGACTATCCATATACTGCAATTTTTGTGTATACGACAAATGTTCAATGTATTCGCTCACTGTATAACAAGTGCGATGTGGTGTTTTATCGAGGGCTGTATGGAGGGGACAATGTGAACGCATACGTCCGCTGTGCCCGCTAACATGATTGTATAGTTGTGTAATTAACCTAATTCATCGTAAGGCGTAGCATTAACTATGTCCTGTATTCTCTATGGTTTTCCCGCATCACCCCATTAAAATTTTTTCAATGGCTATATTCCATACTTCTTTTTCCTTATTTCCGTCAAAAAATTTGTACCTTTGAAAAAAATGAGTGGGATATGCATGATTTGAAAATATGGGAAGCCGATTTGTTCCTTGAGCCTTTCCGGAAAATCATTGAACGGCGGCAGGAACAGGCGGTTTTAAAAGAACGGGAATTTTGCGGAACGCATGCCACATTGAGCGACGCCGCCAACGGGTATCTGTTTTATGGATTGCACCGCACACGCAAAGGCTGGGTCTTTCGCGAATGGGCGCCCAATGCCGTGGCCGTTTACCTGCTGGGCGATTTCAACGGCTGGAAAAAAAAATCAACCTTTGCCTTGCGCGCCACAGGCAACGGAAACTGGGAAATTTCATTGCCGGCAAAAACTTTAAAACATTTGGATTTGTATAAACTGTTGGTGGAATGGCGCGGCGGGCAAGGCGAGCGTTTGCCTTCGTATGTTACGCGGGCGGTGCAGGACGAGCATACAAAAATATTTGCAGCGCAGGTCTGGCAACCGCCTAAAGCCTATAAATGGAAATACCCCGCGCCGCCGCGCGTGCAACATCCGTTGATATATGAAGCCCATATCGGCATGAGCAGTGAAGAAGCGCGCGTAGCCACCTTCGACGAATTTCGCGAAAACGTATTGCCGCGCATCGTGGAATCAGGCTATAACACCCTTCAGCTAATGGCTGTCCAGGAGCATCCGTACTATGCCTCGTTTGGCTACCAGGTATCCAATTTCTTTGCCGTGAGCTCGCGCTTCGGCACGCCCGACGAGTTGAAACGCTTGATTGACGAGGCGCACAAGCATAACATCGCGGTGATTTTAGACATTGTACATTCGCATGCCGTAAAAAACGAACTGGAAGGCTTAAGCCGCTTTGACGGCACGGAATACCAGTATTTTCACAGGGGCGCAAAAGGCGAACACCCGGTGTGGAACTCGCGTTGCTTTAACTACGGCAGCAATGACGTTATTCATTTCCTGCTGTCGAACTGCAAGTACTGGTTGTCGGAATTTCATTTTGACGGCTTCCGCTTCGACGGCGTAACGAGCATGATTTATTATGACCACGGCATCGGGCGGAATTTTACGGACTACGCATTTTATTACGACGGCAACCAGGACGAAGAGGCGCTCGTTTATTTGTCGCTGGCCAACAAACTAACCCATGAATGGCGCCCCGAAGCCATCACCATTGCCGAAGATGTGAGCGGCATGCCCGGCCTTGCGGCGCCGCTGGCCGTCGGCGGCGCAGGCTTCGATTTCCGCATGAGCATGGGCGTGGCCGATTTCTGGATAAAAACCATTACGGAGAAAAAAGACGAACAATGGCATGTGGGAGATATGTTCTACGAACTTACCAACAAGCGCCGCGACGAGCATACCATCAGCTACGCCGAGAGCCACGACCAGGCGATGGTAGGCGACAAAACAATTATTTTCCGCTTGCTTGATAAGGAAATGTATTTTGCGATGGATGTATTTCACCGGAACCTGCTTATCGACCGCGGTATGGCATTGCACAAGATGATACGCTTACTGTCGTTGTCCACAGCGGGCGACGGCTACCTCAACTTTATGGGCAACGAGTTCGGGCATCCCGAATGGATAGATTTTCCGCGCGAGGGGAACAATTGGAGTTACCAGTATGCCCGCCGCCAGTGGCATTTGGCGGACGATACCAATCTGCGCTACCGTTACCTCAAGGCGTTCGACGCCGCGATGATTCGCCTGTGCGCAGCTTCTGCCATCTTTGAATCCCGTCCGTTTGCCCTTGTGCAGCACATTGCCGACCAGGTATTGGTATTCAAGCGCGGCGAGTGGCTGTTCGTATTTAATTTTAATCCCCAAAAATCGTTTGACAATTACCGTTTCGAAGCCGAACCGGGAAAATACCTCACGCTGCTCGACAGCGACGCCGCCTGCTTCGACGGCTTCGCCCGCGTGGACGATAGCATTCCGCATTTCACTTTCGCGGACAACGGCAAAAACTTTTTACAGCTCTACCTCCCCAGCCGCACCGCGATGGCGCTGAAAAAAGAAGTATAAACGGGGAACGGTTGCTGTTTATTTTAAGCAAAAATAACAGCGTTCGAAAACAACGTACGGGCATATCCTTTCCTAGATTGTCATTCGACGGAACGTGGGGGCACACTTCCCACCAGCCACATTCCCCATTCGCATTGTAAGCTTTCCCATCCATTCTAAAAAACAATTGTTATTTGTCCACCTCACATCATGATACATTTATTTTTGAAAAATATTTTTTCCACCTCCACTATGTAAGCATCTGTAAGCGTATATCCTTTTTTTTTATTACCTTTGCCGGTCATGATTATTTGCTTTTGCAGGAACTATGAAGAAAAACGTCATCGTATTTCTCATCATTACAGGTAGCATTTGTTTGACCGGCGCCTTTTGGGTGTTATTAACCCAACCGAAAAGCGCCGTTTTTGCTATTGAAATCACGCAGGCAGTCCCTTTGGATGCTGCGTATTTGTGTTGTTTCGAACGCGCCGACCTCCTGAACGAAACGTTCAATAACCCTTCTTCCGGCTGGAGCCGGTTTGTGCAAAAAGAAAACGCTTTGTTGAAATTCCTGCAAAAATTACAGGATATGGCTCCCGCCGATGAAGCCGCCGGCGCGCTGTTGCAGTCCAAAGCTATTTATTCCGCCCATCCGCAGGGAAAGAACAGCATCAATTTCCTGTTTGCCGTGCAGCTTTCGCCGGCGTGCCCGGCCGGCGCGCTGGAAGCGCTGGTGAAGCACAATGAGACAACGGTAAAAGAATTGGTTTATAACGGCACGTTTATTATTTCCACCGGCGAAGGCGAAGGGTCCCTGCATTCGGCGGTGATAAATAATTTTGCGCTGTTCAGCCGGTCGCTGTTAGTGTTGCAGAATGCCATACGCCATGTCAACAGCGGCGTGTCCTTAAACGAGAATGAACAGTTTCAAAAAGTATGGCAAACGGCCGGCGCATACTCGGACGTCCGTGTTTTTATTAACCACCGCGCATTAAATTTGCCGGTGATGGCCGCCGGAAGCGAGAAGCTACAAAAGGCGTCCACGCTGCTCCCTTACTCTGCCGACTGGACAGCCCTCGACGGGCAGGCGTCCCCGAATGTCATACACCTGAATGGATTTATTTTCCCGTCATTCACCGACGACAATTATTTGTCGCTGTTGTTATCGCAAAACGGCTCGGGCGCTACGGCGTGGGAAATGTTGCCGGCGCAGACCGCCCTTTCCGCCGCTGTCCGTCTATCCAATATCGACAAATATTTTGCCGGGCACAAGGTTTTTTTGGATAAGCATAAATTGCTCGACGACTACAACCAGGCGCTCTCCACGCTGAATGAGCGCATACGCGTCCATGCGGAGGAGTTGTGCCGTTCGTTTTATATGCAGGAAATCGGCGTGGCCTATATTTCCGGAAATCCTGCGGGTTGGGTGTCATTTTTCAAAACCGCCAACCCGAAATATGTGCTGGAACAGTTGGCTGCTATAGCGGATGAATTGCCGCAGCCGTTCCATGCGGATGAGTCGGTGTATCTCAATCCGGTAAAAGGCCTGCTGGCGGCGCTGTTCGAAAACCCGGTGAACGGCATTGGCGATACTTATTTTATTCTGCACGACGACTGGCTTGTTTTTGGCGACGACGCCGGTTTGCTGGCCTCGTTAAAGGAAACGAAGCTTTCCCTGAAAAAATATATCCAGTCATCGCCGGCGGCACAATACTGTAGCAACAGCAATGTGTTTTCCTTGTTCATCCGGCCGTCGGCTACGGATAATACGGAGTTGTTGTCGTATTTTCACCCCTCCCTGCGCGGGCTTTGGGGCGACGCATTGAAAAACGACGCGTTCAAAATAGCCGGACTGCAATTGCAGCCCTCAGGCGACAAGCTGTACACGACCTTCTTTGTCGTCTATGACAACGAAGAGAGCGAGGAAGCCTCTTCCCCCTCCCTCCCCAAAGGGGAGGGAGCAGAGACGTACGGCCATGCGTCCTCACAGTCTTCCTCTTTCGGAGGGGAGGCGCCCTCCGGACGGAGCAGGGGGGAGGTAAAATTCCCCGCGCTCAACCACAACAATAAACAATGGGAATACCTGGTGCAATATGCAAATAACGACATTGCGCTGGTAGATAAAAACGGCGCAGGACAATGGCGGAAAAAGATGGCCGGCGCAATTGTGGACACGATGTACCAACTCGATTTCTACAAGAACGGGAAATTACAGATGCTGTTCCTCACCGCCGGCAAGCTCTACCTGATCGACCGGAAAGGAAACGCCGTCCCGCCGTTCCCGCTGTCCTTGCCGGCGGCTGCCACAAAGCTGGCGGTGTTTGATTACGATAAAAACAAGGAATACCGCTTATTTGTAGTACAAGGCAATAAAGTGTATGCTTATGATAAAAAAGGCCGCACGGTAGACGGATGGAAAATATTTGCACCGCCGGCCACGATTACCCGCGCACCGGAGTTTTTCCGTGTCGGCGGCCGCGATTACATTGTGGTGTGCGACGAGCAGGCCATACATATTTTAGACCGGCGAGGGAATGTGCGCATACCTTTGGGAAACGCCATAGCCGTCCAGCCCGGAACGCCGATTATTCCGCAGCAGCAGCCCCCGGCCTTAAAAGTACAAACCACCGGCGGAAAAACCACAACCGTGCACTTGAAGAACTAGATAGGAGACTTTTTAATGTGCTAATGTGACTATAATTAAATGGAGCGAGGAATGCATTGTTTAAGATTTATTATTTGCTCGACGCGCAATAGCGTTATTGCTCGATGTGCAATAGCGTTATTGCTCGATGCGCAATAGCGTTATTGCTCGGTGCGCAATAGCCCATAGGAGGGGTGCTCATATAAAATATGTGTAATTCAGGTTTAAAGTTTAAGGTTGCTGGCGCCAGCCAACTTTTAGTTTTAAATCACATTAAAAGCTTATGCGATTTTTACTGTTACTGCTTCTTATTATTCTCGTCGTTCCCTATCTTTTGCGATTGCTTTTCCCCTGGCTCTTGCGGTACATGGGAAAGCGCATACAACGCTCGTTTGAGGAGAATAACCGCACAAAGGCTGCCGGCAATACCATAAAACGCACCCCGCCCAAACGCAAAAAAATAGACAAGAACGTGGGCGAGTATGTGGAATACGAAGAGATAAGAGATAAATGAATAACCGCCTAACCATTGATGAAAAAGTTTTTACACAAGGCAATTTATTGGCTGTACTCGGTTTTTAATGACAGAACCATTGCTCCCGCTATGGAAGAAATAGACGTCGTTATTCCGGTAATAGAAAAAGATTTGCCGGTTCTTCCGCTTTGTTTGGAAGGCGTGAGAACTTGCGTGCCGCATCCCATAAAAAACATTTATATCGTAGCGCCGCCGCAGGAAGAGATACGGTCTTTTTGTGAAGCCAACGGCTTGGTTTATGTAGATGAAAAAAGCATTACCGGCATCACGCCGGAGGAATTGGACATGAAAATTACCTGCGACGGAAAAGTTATTGACCGAAGCGGATGGCTGATGCAACAACTTATAAAGTTTTCCGGCGCTGTCGGTACGTGCCGGAATTATTTATGTATTGACGCCGACCATGTTTTATTGCAGCCGCATACTTTCATCAGTCAAAGCGGGAAACCGGTGTTTTATATGAGCTACGAACGCCACCGGCCCTACTATGACATGATAATAAAATTAACAGGCCTTGAAAGAACATCCAGGCTAAGCTACGTAGCGCACAAAATGATTATAAACAGGGAGCAGTTAGCCTCCCTGCACCGTTACATACACGGCCGCAGGAATGAAAACTGGTTACAGGCGATTGTCGACGCTTACGACAGAACGCAGGTTTC
Source organism: Prevotellaceae bacterium (assembly GCA_031287815.1). Lineage (GTDB taxonomy): Bacteria > Bacteroidota > Bacteroidia > Bacteroidales > UBA932 > JAIRKX01. The sequence goes on along the minus strand of JAITSM010000199.1, from coordinate 2,122 downwards.
CGGATTTTCCGAATACGAAACATACGGCTGCTTTGTAAAAGATAAAATCAAACTGCCGTGGAAACAGCGCACTTCCCGTTATACGGATTTGGCAGATTATAACAGCCTGGTAAAACGGTTTGGAAAAAGATATAAATCGGTTACTTTCCCCGAATATTATAACCATTAAATGACACTGACAAAAACATTTTTACGCCTGTTCGCTTTTGCGAAACCCTATAGCCGCTACTGGCCGAAATATATCCTCATTACCCTGTTGAGCTTAGTGTTCGGTATATTGAACTTTACGCTTATCATTCCCCTGCTGGATGTACTCTTCCATCCCGAAGCAATGGAAAAGGTGACGGAACTGCCGGCTTTCGCCCCCAACCTGTCTTATCTTAAAGAAATATTTAATTATTATTTGTACGACATTATCCGGGCGCACGGGGTACTGAGCGCCTTATTATTCGTATGCATGCTGTTAATTGCGGCGTCAGTGGCGGCCAATTATTTTAAATACGCAGCGCAACGGGTGTTGGTGAGTTTGCGGACAACAGTCATGCAGAAAGTACGCATGGCGCTGTATGATAAAATCACCCGGCTGCATGTCGGCTATTTCACCAACAACCGCAAAGGCGATATTCTATCAAGCATATCCAACGATGTAACGGAAGTGCAAAACTCCGTTGCCGGATCTTTTCACATTATATTCCGTGACCCCTTACTGCTCATTGGCTACCTGGTAGTGCTTTTCATCATGTCGGCGCAACTAACGCTGATTGCCTTAATCGCGCTGCCGCTTTCGGCATTTGTAATCACCCGCATCACCAAACGCCTGCGCCGCCAGGCGGCCAGTGCGCAAAAGCTGATGGCGAATATTGTCGGTTATTTTGAAGAAACTATTTCTGGCGTGAGAATTATTAAAGCTTTCAACGCGCAACGCTACGTGCGCAAACAATTTGAAACTACCAACGTGCAACACCGCGCCGTAACCAAACGCATGTTCAATCGGCAAGAGCTGGCTTCGCCATTGTCCGAAACGCTGGGAGTCAGCGTAACGGCGTTTATCCTTCTTTATGGAGGGTGGCTACAGGTAAATGGCCGGCTGGGCATGAGCATCAGTGAATTTGTTGCCTACCTTGCCTTCTACTACCAAGTATTGTCGCCGGCTAAAGCCATTGCCGGCACGTATGCGCTTATTCAAAAGGGGCTGATTTCTGGACAGCGGATTTTTGCGATCATTGACGCGCCGGTGGAAATTACCAAACCCCAACAGGCCATACCCGTTCATGCATTCACGGATAAAATCGAGTACCGCGACGTATCATTCGCTTACCAAAACGAGCCGGTGTTAAATCACATCCATTTAACGGTTGAAAAAGGCAAAATGGTAGCGCTGGTCGGCCTCTCCGGCGCAGGGAAGACCACTATGGCCGACCTTTTGCCGCGCTTTTATGACGTAACCTCCGGTGAAATTTTGCTGGACAATATCAACATCAAAGACTACGACCCCAAAGGCCTGATCGGGCTGATGGGAATTGTTACGCAGGACGCCATCCTCTTTAATGACACGGTATTTAACAACATCGCCTTCGGAGTGGAAAACATCGAAGAAGCCGCCGTCATCCGCGCAGCCAGGATTGCCAACGCCCACGATTTTATTATGCAAATGGAACACGGCTACCAAACCAATATCGGCGACCAGGGCAACCGGCTCTCCGGCGGGCAACGGCAACGCCTTTCAATTGCTCGCGCCATCCTGAAAAACCCGCCAATCCTTATCCTCGACGAAGCCACTTCGGCGCTCGACACCGAAAGCGAACGGCTGGTGCAGGACGCCCTGACAAAACTGATGGAAAACCGCACGTCGATTGTCATTGCCCACCGTCTCTCTACCATCCAGCATGCCGACAAGATTGTGGTGATGGACAAAGGATGCATCGTCGAATCCGGCACGCACGCCGAACTCCTCGCCCGGCAGGGAATCTATAAACGGCTGTGCGACCTGCAAGAGTTATGAATTAAAATACGGAAGTTATGAATACCTATCAAAATGTACTATCTTTTTTTGAACACAGTTTTAAAACCTACTGGGACCGGCCGGCGCTGTCGGACTACAATGGGGCGACGCTGCATTATA
>JAITSM010000191.1 GCA_031287815.1 Prevotellaceae bacterium | reverse complement strand
TCATACCTCATACTTCATACATCCTACTCCAAAAAGCCCGGCTGCGGCAGTTTCCGCATCAGGTTCATAATGGTTTTTTGCCGTTGGAGCAAATAGGCCGTTGGTTTCTTCGGGTTGCGGTGCAAGGGATTGGGAAGGCATGCCGCCAACATGGCCGCTTCCTCCGCCGTTAATTTCGCCGCCGGTTTTTTATAATAAAACTGTGCAGCCGCTTCCGCTCCATAGATGCCCTTGCCCATTTCCGCCACGTTCAGATAGATTTCCATGATGCGCTCCTTGCTCCAAAATAATTCTATCAGTACGGTGTAGTAGGCTTCCAAACCTTTGCGCAGCCAGGAACGCTGCGGCCAAAGGAAAACATTTTTGGCCACCTGTTGCGTGATGGTGCTTGCGCCGCGCTGCTGTTTCCGTTTTTCGTTGTGCCATGCGATATCCAGTTCTATCCAGTCAAACCCGCTGTGCTGTTCGAAGCGGTTGTCTTCCGACGCAATCACCGCCTGCACCAGCCGGGGGGAAATTTTTTCCAACGGGACCCATGTATAGCGCGTTTTCCACGTGCTATCGCTGCGGTGTTCCCATGAGCGGATGCTCATCAGCGGCGTGCGGAATACCGGCAACCAGTATCCCGCCACCACCTGCAATACCGACAGCGCGAACAATCCTGCCAGCAGGCACAGCAAATAAAACAGCAGGCGGCGTATTCGTTTTCTCATACCTGAAAATGATTTTGCAAAGATATATAACAACAATGGATTTTTTGTGCCCCATACCATAAAAAAACTGATTTTATTGGATTTTCTGCTAAAAGAACCCGAATTTCCGATACCGGAAACGAAATTTCCGGTAACGGAAAACAGATTTCCGGTAACGGGAAATTTGAAATGCACCCAATTTTCATTACTTTTGCATGCTATATTTTTATGAAAAGATACCTTACTGTTGCCCTTTTTTCCTTGTGTGTAAACGCTGTTGCACAACAAAGCGAGTTGTCGAATTTTGCCGCTTCGATTTTAGAAAACGATTTGCAGCAGCATGTCCGGGCGCTGGCGGCCGACAGCATGAAAGGCCGGCAAACCGGCACTGACGGCGCATTTATGGCGGCCGATTATATTGCCGGGCAATTTGAAAAGCTGGATTTGAGCAAACCTTATGACAGTACGTATTTTCAGGCGTTCGTATCCCACACGCCGGGCGTGAATGTGGTGGGCGTTATCGAAGGGAGGGATTTGAAGGAGGAGTCGCTGGTGATTTCGGCGCATTACGACCATCTGGGCGAGTTTAACGGCAATATTTACAATGGCGCCGACGATAATGCGTCGGGCGTGGCGGCGATGCTCGAAATCGCCGAAGCGTTTGCCGCTATGGCGCGCAATCATTATCTGCCGCGCCGGTCGGTCGTGTTTATTGCGTTTGATGCAAAAGAGCGGAAGATGGCGGGCTCGGCGTGGTATGTGAACAATCCGCTGTATCCCTTGCAGCACACCATCGCCAACCTGAATATTGATGCGGTGGGGCGCGTGGAAGGTTCGCCAAACGGGCAACGGAATTACCTGTTCCTGGTGGGCGCCAACCGCGTGAGTTCCGGGTTGCAGGATATTTCAGACTACGTGAACAGCGTGCAGAAAATCAACCTGACGTTGGATTATACGTTTTACAACAGCCCGACGTTTTCGGATATATTTTATCTTTTTTCTGACCAGTATCATTTCGGGCAACGCCAAATACCGGTGATTTATTATATGGACGGGTTGCATGACGACCTCAATAAGCCGGCAGATACGGAAGGCCGGATTGATTATAAAATTTTGCGCAGCCGTACACAGTTGATTTTCCATACCGCGTGGGAGCTTGCCAACCGCGACGAACCGCTGAAGAAAGATTTGATAAAACGTAAAACCTCTCTTTAATAATTTTAGTTATGACTGCGAAGCAAGCCGAACAGCGCGCCGCCGAATTGCGGCAGATAATAGAAGAGCACAACCGGCGGTACTATGTGCTCAACCGCCCTGTGATTAGCGATTTCCAATACGACGTGCTGATGCAGGAGCTGGCGGCTATTGAAAAGAAGTTTCCGCATTTGGTAACGGCCGCTTCTCCTACGCAGCGCGTGGGCAGCGATATTACCAAAGAGTTTGTGCAGGTGGGACACAAATATCCGATGCTGTCGTTGAGCAATACGTATTCCATAGAGGAGTTGCGGGAGTTTGATAACCGCGTGCGCAAAGGGTTGGACGGCGAGCCGGAATATGTATGCGAACTGAAATTCGACGGCACGGCAATCGGGCTTACCTATCTTGACGGCCGCCTGCACCAGGCCGTAACGCGTGGCGACGGGCAGCGGGGCGACGATGTAACGGTGAACGTCCGTACTATTCCCAGCATCCCGCAACAGTTGCGGGGAAACGATTTCCCGCACGAGTTCGAAATACGCGGCGAGATTTACATGCCCTTCCTTGCTTTTGAACGGCTGAACCGCGAACGCGATATGGAGGGCGAACAGCCTTTCGCCAATCCGCGCAACGCCGCCGCCGGGTCGTTGAAACTGCTGGACAGTAACGAAACCGCCCGGCGGGGGTTGAACTGCTTTTTATATTACCTGCTGGGCGACCAGTTGCCCGCCGACAATCATTACGAGTGCTTGCAGGCAGCCAAAAGGTGGGGGTTTACGGTGTCGGAACATACCCGCAAATGTCCTTCCATAGAGGCGGTATTCGACTTTATCCGTTATTGGGAAACATCGCGGGAAGGCTTGCCCTACGCCACCGACGGGGTGGTGATAAAAGTAAATTCATTCGCCCACCAGCGCCGGCTGGGGTTTACCGCCAAGTCGCCGCGCTGGGCGACGTCCTTTAAGTTTAAGGCGGAGCAGGCTGTTACGGAATTGTTGTCCGTCGATTTCCAGGTGGGGCGCACGGGCGCCGTTACCCCCGTCGCCAACCTCGCGCCGGTGCTGCTGGCGGGAACAACCGTGAAGCGCGCCTCGCTGCACAATGCCGACCAAATGTCATTGCTCGACATCCGCCTGCACGATTGGGTGAAAGTGGAAAAAGGCGGCGAAATTATTCCGAAAGTCGTGGGCGTGGATTTGAACCGGCGCCCGCACGGGAGCGAGCCCTTCCGGTATATCACGCATTGCCCCGAATGCGGCGCGGCGCTGGTGCGCGACGAAGGCGAGGCAAAGCACTACTGCCCCAACGACGCCCATTGCCCGCCGCAAATTCTCGGGAAAATAGCGCATTTCATCAGCCGGAAAGCCATGAACATCACGGCGGGGGAAGCTACCATAGAGCTGCTTTTCCGGAACGGGTTGGTCAAAAACATCGCCGATTTATATACGTTAAAAAAGGAAGACGTGGAAAACTTTGACAAATGGGGCGAGAAATCGGCGGAGAACTTGATTAAAAGTATTGCCGATTCTACCGGCACGCCGTTTGAAAGAGTCCTCTTTGCTTTGGGCATCCGCTATGTGGGCGAAACCACCGCCAGGAAAATCGCCGCCGCCCTGCGTTCCATCGACGCGCTGGCGCAGGCCGACAGGGAACAGCTGCTCGCTGTCGACGAAGTGGGCGAACGGATTGCCCGGAGTATCCTGGCTTATTTTTCCGACGAAAGCAACCGCGAAATTATTGCACGCCTTCGCGCCGCCGGGTTGCAGTTCGAAGCCGGCGCGCAGGTGCGGTTTTCCGACGCGCTGGCGGGCATGAGCTTTGTGATTACCGGCACGCTCAGCCGCCCGCGCGAAGAGTTCAAAGCCCTCATCGAAGCGCACGGCGGCAGCGCCGGCAATACCGTGTCGCCAAAAACAACCTACCTGCTCTCCGGCGACAAGGGCGGCGCCAAATTAGATACAGCGCGAAAACTCGGCGTGAAAATCATTGACGAGGAAGCGTTCAGAGAGCTGATAGGAGTTAAGAACTAAGAGTTAAGAACTAAGAGTTAGCTGGCGCCATCTTTTGGAAAAAAAAACAAAAATAGTTGCAATTAAAAAATAAAGTAATATATTTGCAGCGTTAATGATGTTCTTTACACATTAGAAATAATTGTTGGTACAACTTTTATTTTACATCTAAGAAAAGAGTGAGTTTTCTTTACTAATTAACAGTATTCTTCTTAAGGAGTACATTTGTTAATTTATAATGTGAAAGGTATCACTCTACCTCTTAGATGTGTAAATTGATGAATGTACTCCTTTCATTATTTACGAATGAATAAAAGTCGATAACCATACAATGGTGTAAAGATATAGTGTCTTTATAAAATTTGGCAGTATAAAGTTGTTTTGTACAGGGATGTTTTGTGTTTGTTTAATTACCGGTACAAAACAACTAAAAACTGCGAAAAACAATATTAACTTTAAAAAAAACATTTTTATGAAAACAATTTTTTTCTTTTTCGCAATGCTTGTAAGCGTGGCTGCATGCGCACAGGTAACCGTAACGCCTGTCAGCGTAGATTATGACAAATCAGAGGTGAAGTTCCGCGTCGCATGGAATGCTGCCACTGCCGTCAACAACCGTGTATGGGTGTGGGTAGACTTTTGTAGCGTCGCCGGCACGACGCCGAGCACCTTTGCTCCGGCTACGATTACTTCGGCTTCCGTAACCTTCGGCACCCCTACGGATTTAAACGGACGCGGTGTTTTTGTAACTGCCAACGGCGCGACGGTTACCGCCCAATTAAATGCCACCGGCAAATTCAACTGGTGCGCCTACGGCAGCGACTACCCGCCGAATATACTTGATTACGTTGACGGAACTTATACATTAAGAGGTACGCCACCATTTACGTTGAAAGATGCAAACGGTAATACACAAAAAGTAGCCGGGACAACAATAACCCAATCATCTTTGACCATTACTCCAATTACCATGACGGATGAAACCGGATGTCCGGGTTATTTTTGCAAATATGTCGGTATGGATTTATACATGAATGTTTCCTATCCATGCCAACAACGCGCCGGAGGCGCGCAGAACTGGGAAGCGTGGATAAAAGATAATAGAGACGATCAAATTTATCGTATAACGCAATTTTCAGACGGCAGTTGGTGGATGGCGGATGATTTAGCTATTGCGGAAAAAAGTGTGGCAACGTGCAATGGTAAACACTACTATCAAGGATATGATAAACCCACCTGTCCGTCCGGTTGGCAGCTACCGACTGATGGACAATTGTTAGATAGATTTCCAAATCCGTCTACTACAGATGCGCATGGCGCAACAATAACTGCCGGGTGTTATTATGGGGACTCAGACATGTGTGGAAAACCGGGATGCAATGAGTGCGAGGTTAGATATGATATGGTGCTTCAAGATGCTATTAACACTCGTGTCTGGGACACCGACGTGTGGAAGTGGAACTGCTATCGCCAGCCTACAGAACCGGGAACGCTGACCGGAATCGCTGCTCGCGCCCGTTGCATACGTAATCAATAATTTTTCAAAATAGTTAACAAAAGGGACGCAAAAAATCCCAAAGCAACCTCAGTAGCCCCGAAGGGGCGAAATATTCATAACCCCGTACGTAGTTTTAATGGAGAATGGAAAATGGAAAATTAGCTTGCGCCAGCCACTGCCTACTGAAAACTGCCCACAGACCTCCGGCGCCAGCCAACTCACAACTCACGACGAATGACTCACGACTAAAATACGAACAGTTTATGCCGCCGTAAGGCAAAAGGTGGGGTGTCTCCATCGAAAGGGGGAATCCCCCGCTTGAAGCGGGGGATGTCCGGAACGAAGCGGGGGATGTCCGGAACGTGGCGGGGGATGTCCGGAACGAAGCGGGGGATGTCCGGAACGCGGCGGGGGATGTCCGGAACGCAGCGGGGGATGTCCGGAACGAAGCGGGGGATGTCCGGAACGCAGCGGGGGATGTCCGGAACGCAGCGGGGGATGTCCGGAACGCTGCGGGGGATGTCAGGAACGCAGCGGGGGATGTCCGGAAATAAGCGGTGAATGTCATGAAAAAATAGGA
>JAITSM010000189.1 GCA_031287815.1 Prevotellaceae bacterium | reverse complement strand
CGTTGGCTGGCGCCAGCTAACTTTTAGTTTTTAACTTTTAACTAAAAAGGCCAAACAAATACCTGCTTCCGCTATTCGTCGTCCTTACTGAAAAGGTCGTTTAGTTTTAATTCCCGGATTACGCCATATTGCGAGAGGGCTTTGGCGTCTATGCGTTTCTTGGGGCCGACAATCATGATGGCTTTGGGCTGGTTCTTGATGTATTGGTTGTTGAACTGCACGATGTCGTCAAAAGTCAATGCTTTGTAGGCCGGCAAGCGCGTTTTCAGCGGGTCGTCGGAGTAGCCCAGGCGTTGCAGCTGGTCGTAGTACTGTCCGATGTCGCGGAAGTCAGGCCGGCCGGTAGCGCCAGAGAGTACCAGGCTGTTCCGCAGGACGTCCATGCGTTCGGGTTTTTCGGGCATATTGTTGATTAAGCCCATGAATACATCAATGGCGGCATTGGTTTTGTCGTCCTGGGTTTGGATAAATCCGGAGAACCATCCGGGTTTGGCGGGCAGGCCGGGCGTGGAATAGCCGCCGGACGCGCCATAAGCCAGCGAGCGGTATTCGCGGATTTCCTGCATCATCAATCCGGTGAAGCCGCCGCCGAGGTAGGCGTTGTAGGCTTGCACCTTCGGCGATTCGGCAGGGTCAAAGGGCTGGCCGTTGGCAAAGAAAATGATTTGCGACTGCAGGGCGGGTTCGTTCACGAGGTATATCGTATTTTCCGTTACCTTTTGTCTTTCGCGTTCCTGGTAGCCTTTGCCGGGTTTGGGGTTGGCGGCGAATTTGACGGTTTGTTCCAGCGTTGATTTTACTTCACCGGCCGGTTTGGCGCCCGTGTAGAAAATGGTGGCGGAATATTCGGTCGCCAGCTTGAAGGCGGTAACCAGCTCATTGGCTTTGATGCTCATCAGGTCTTTTATCGACAGGCGGTCGAGGTAGTCCGATTTGTTGCCGTAGAGGACGTACTGGTTCAATGCGCTGGCGATATAGTCGGGTTCTTCCTTTTGCCGTTTCCGGGCATAGCGCTGGCTTTCGGCCAGGCGCGAGAGCTGGCTTTTCGGGAGGTTGGTTTCGTTGATAAACAGGTTCAGGTACGTGAGCGCCTGGCGCAGGTTCTGTTCGGGGCCAAAGAGGTTTATGGATACATAATTTTTGTTGGCGCTGATGCTGTAGTCGCAGTTCAGGCGGGCAAACTGGCCTTTGAGGCCTTTGGCGTCGCGGGCGGCGCCGCCGGCGTAATTCAGCAGCGAAACATAATCCAGTTCCTTGATAGTGGACTGCCCCACTTCATAGCGGATAACCAGCTGGAAAATGTCGTTCACCGGATTTTTCGTATAATACAGGGTATTGCCGTTGGTCATCGCCACTTTTTCCAGCCCGGTGGCAAAGTCGATGAAATGGTAGGGCTGTTCCGGCGCGGGAATGGCGGCAAACTGCCTGGCAAATGCAGACTGTGCATCGGCTTGGGGGAAGGTCAGGGGTTTATATTCCGGCTTGTCGATATTGTTTTTCTTGATGCTGCCGGGTTTCACGTGCATGGCCAGGTAATCTTTCCCGAAATATTTGTTGGCCACCCGGAGGACGTCTTCTTTGGTGATTTTCTTTACATTTTCCACGTAGTTGGTGTAGTAGGACAGGTCTATTCCATTGGCAAAATATTCGTTCAGGATGAGCGCCCTCGTCCGCACCGCTTCCTGCTGCACTTCAAAGGAGGTAATCAGCGCCTGTTTTGCCGATTCCAGCTGCCAGTCGCCGAAGTCGCCTTTTTTGAGGGCTTCCAGTTCGTCCAGCACCATGTTTTCGGAACCGGACATGGCTTTGAGGCGGGCGCGGTCTAATTCGCGCATCACGGTTTTGTATTCTTCCACCGAGGTGATATTGTCCGTCGACGGCCCTTCGTAAAATTCCTGTGCATTGGGAACGATTTCAAAGAGGAACGCCCCGCCGTTTTTCAATCCCAGGTTTTCGCCGGACACCTGCAACACTTTATTGTCAAGCTGCAACTGGTCGAGCAAGCCCGATTGTCCGTTGCTTAGCAGGGCGGCGCAAATTTCGAGTGCAATATTGTCTTCATGGCGCAACGGTATGGTGCGGAAGCCGAGGTAGATTTGTTCCATCGGCCCCATTTTCAGTTCCAAAAAATCGCGCCCGTTAAAGGGGGCTTCCTGTTCCACCGCCACCGAAGGCAAGGGCATTGACTGCCATTTTCCAAAGGTTTGCTCAATGTACTGTTTCGCCGCAGCGCTGTCGAAATCGCCCACGAGAATCAGCCCCATGTTATTGGGGACATAGAATGTTTCGAAAAACTGTTGCAGTTTCGTCAGCGAAGGATTTTTCAGGTGCTCCGGCAAGCCAATGACACTGCGCCCATAAGGCGTTTTCTTGAAAATATTTTTCAACAATTCCTCACTGATGCGTTCCGACGGCATGTCGGCATACATATTGAACTCTTCGTACACAATCTCCAGTTCGGCCTGGAAGCCGCGAAATACCGGCTGTTCGAAAATATGGCTGTACACCGTCAGCCAGCGCTCCAGCTGACTGGAGGGGAAGATGCTGTGGTAGGCGGTTACGTCAAAGCTGGTAAAGGCATTCAGGTCGGTGCCGCCGATTTGGGCAATCAACCGCGAAAATTCATTGGGCACGGCGTATTCCGCTGCTTTTATCGACGCTTCGTTAATTTGCAATTGGATGGCGTCGCGTTGTTTTTTATCTTTTGTTTTGCCTAACTGGTCATACAGTTCAACAATTTTATCATAATGGTTTTTTTCTTTTTCCCAGTCCACCGTTCCTAATTGGGTGGTACCTTTAAACAGGAGGTGTTCCAGGTAGTGCGCCAGGCCGGTCGCATCGGCTGGCTCGTCCACGCTGCCGGCGCGGGTGCTGACGAGTCCCTGCACTTCGGGACGGCGGTGGTCTTCCAGCAAGATGACGGTCAGTCCATTCGGAAGCTGGTAAACTTCCAGCGGCAGTTTCTGTTGGGCCATCGCGCCCAGCGATACCATTGCCCAAAACAGCAACAGTAGAGTGTTTTTAATAAATGTACGGTTCATAAAATTTTTATGGTTAATGAATAAATATCGGGCAAATATACGAAAAAAACTAATACCTAAAAGCTAAAAGATAGCTTACTCTACCATTTTTCTTCAAAAACTAATAACTACTATTTATATCCACCACTTTCCATTTTCCATTTTTTCGAGTAGCCGGCTGTCCGGGATGCCGGGCGCACATAAAAAACCGCAGGCTTTTGACCTGCGGTTATAAAAATTAAACAGTTTCTTTTTAGTAAGAACCTGCCGGTAACTCCAAAATTTCAGGATTGCTTACCCATGCCCCAAGCGTACTTGGCGGGGGTTCTACCGTCCATCTATTATAGTTCGTTGACGAACCCGGCGTAACGGTAATCACCCCGTTAGCATAGGTACAAGCGTCTGCACGAAGCCATGTTCTGGGATAACTACTTCCAAATAATGACAGGCCTATTTCCTGCGCCGGAATAACGGCTCTGTTTTGTGCAGGAAAAACCTCAATTTTGATATGGAACCCATTTGCATATAAATTACGTACCCTGTAAAGATTAGGACTAGGCACAGCTCTTTCAATTTCTACCGAATAGGTTTTTCCCAATACGTCGTTGGAAGTAAATGTGCCTGCTCCTACAGCTGTCCACTCAACGCCATTAAATATAAATTCAGCCGGTTTCCCTTTTTCGCCGCCCGCGCTTAGAGGTACTGCCGTAATAGCATAAACGCCGGGCAAATTACTATTAAGATAATCCGTTATCTCTGCCGGATACTGGGTACCTTGAGATACGACTTTATCAATATATGCAGCCTCGCCACTATTATTGATAAAAGCATCCTTATCGGCTTTTTTCTCTATCTGCACATAAAATTTATCGCATACCGTATTCGGGATAAAGCGTAAGTTTACGGTGGCTTCGGGATCGGTGTTTGCAGGAGCATCGTAAGAATAGAGCGTAACAACCGGCTGTGTTTCGCCATCTCCGGCCAAGTTGTCGACTTCCGAGCAGCCCACGAGATAAAATCCGAGCAGAGCTGCAAAACTATATACTAATTTTTTCATAGTTTTTTTCATAATTGAAATCCTTTTAAATTGTTTTTATAGTTTTTAAAACTGTTTTAAAATGCCGGCGGTGAATCGGGCGGCGTGGTCGGCGCCGGATTGTTCTCGTCGGGATCAATAGCAAAGTTGTTGTTAAACTCCGTACGCACGATGCAGTAATTCATCCATTCGGGCTGTTTGGTGGTGTTGAACCGATATCCTGTGGGGTGGTTTGTCCCTGTATAGCTGCGGGTAATTCCTTTGTTCAGGCGTTTAATATCAAACGTAGCAAAACCTTCGCCCCAAAGTTCTATGCGGCGTTGCAGCCATATTTCGTTAACGACAAAGTCTGCCGTCGTTGCGGTGCATACGTAGGACGGATCACGGTAGGTTTTAACGAAGTTCTCCAGTAAGTCTTTGCCTCGCGTTGCATTTTGTCTTGCAACGGCTTCCGCTTCTATCAGGAACATTTCTTCCACCCGCATGAACGGAACGGAAGAGGCAGAGGCTATCTCATAATCATTGTAGTTGCCTTGCGACGGGCGGAACTTAATAGACAGGTAGGGCTTTGTTGCTAACCATGTTTTACTGGTTACATCGCTCGGAGCCGTCAGTGGCAGGTCGGTTTCAAGCTCGCCAGATGTAGCGCCGGGTCTGACATACGACTTTTTGCGGAAATCAGTATCGGGAATAAGGTCGTATAAATGGCGGTCTATAAACATACCGTTACCGGTAATGCCATTGTATCCGTAATTTATTTCACCGCTCATGTGCGACGTCCAATTGATAATACCCGACTGTACTACATCATTATCTGTTGCAACACTGGTACACCATATCCACGAACTGTTGTTGGCAGGTGTGTTGAAGCCGTTGGTATGGTCTAACCACTGGGCTTGGCTGAGCGGCGTAAAACCCGCCTGCGCTTTTTTGGCATACGTTTCGGCATTTGCCCATTCGCTGGTTTCGAGGTATAGCCGCGCCATCATGCCCCATACTGCCGGAAGCGTGGGCGTGTTTTTATCGGCTGTCGGTGCATCCGCCAAATACTTTTCCGCGTTTTGCAAATCGGAAAGGACAAAGGCAAACAATTCGCCGGCAGACACACGGGGATTGTTGGCTACATCCGTTGTTTCGTTAGTTACAATCGGCACGGTGATGCCTTGCGGATTGCTGGCATAACTGCCGCTCAGGTAAAGCCGCCCCAAATCAAAATAAGCCAACGCACGGTAGAAATGCGCTTTTCCTAAAGCCCACACATAGTCTTTCGATGCCGTTTCGGGCTCGGGAACCAAACTCATCACCGTGTTGGCCTGGCTGGCTAACCGGTAATACCACCGCCAGGGTTGTTGGCAATAAATATAATCGGGGCCGAGCACATAGCTGGGCCCATACCATCTGGTAAATTGACCGTATGCCCAGACATGAGCGATATCCTGTCCCATCAACTCGCGTTGAATGATCAACGACGGATAGCCGAAATCGACATGATAACCACCATCGACACGCCCAAGCATATCGAATTTATTCATCCAACCGTCCATCCCTAAGGTATAAGACAATACAGCCGTAGGCACTTCGGCAATCTGTTCAGTGGTTACAGTGCCTCCTTGCGGTTCCGTTTCTTTTATACAACTGTCGAATAAAAGAGCCCCCGCAATAAAAACCGTTATAAATAATATTTTTTTCATTGTTATTTTTTTTATATGGTGTTATTACTTGAAAATTTACAAAGTAATTTGTATACCGCCGGTAATGCTACGCGAAATTCCATAATTGGCATTGGTTGTCTCGCCATTATAGCTTTGGCGGGGATCCAAGCCTTTCCGCTTCGACCAGTAGGCCACATTTTCAACAGCCACATACAGGCGTAAGCTATTTACATTTATTTTTTTCATCCATTTGGAAGGGAACGTATAGCCCACATTGATATTTTGCAAATTCAGGTAACTTGCATTTACCAGAAAACGGTCGGACGCCGCATTTTGGTTATTGGCCTCATTATCCTGATAGCGCGGAATATTACTTGATGTATTGGTGGGCGACCACGCCTGGAGGATGTCTTTATGGATGGCGCTCCCAATGGTGCCGGTAGAAACAGGTGAAGACATCAGGGAAGCATACGCACCATCATACACCAGGCCGCCTACCTGATAATCGAAGTTAATACTGAAATCAAAGCCCTTGTAATATACTGTAGAACCGAACCCGCCGAAGAAATCGGGAATAGACGAGCCTATGTCGCTGTATTGCGAAGCGTCCGCCGAATTGGTTGTAGTGGTATTTTCACCTGTCCAGTTGCCATCTGCGTCATTCACTTTTTTATAGTATAAGGCTTCGCCGTGTTCATTTACACCGGCATATTTAAACAAATAAAAGTCGTAGATGGAACCGCCTACGCTAATCCATTTGTTGCTGTCGGCAAACCCGTTTTCTGTTTTTATCCTTTCGGGCGGCAACTTCAGCATGACGTTTTTCACGGTCGACAGGTTGGCGTTCAACGTCCATTCAAAGTCTGTGGTTTTAAACACATATCCTCTGAGGTCGATTTCAAACCCATAGTTGCGCAAGTCGCCGATATTATCATAGAAACTGGAATAGCCCGACGATTCGGGAGCCGGACGCAGGAACAGGAGGCCGTATGATGTACGGTTGTAGTATTCCACAGAACCGGTTAAGCGTTTTTCAAAAAATTCAAATTCAAAGCCCGTATTGAAGTTGGCATTGGTTTCCCACGAGATACCCTGGTTGCCTTTATTCGAAAAGGCCACGCCTGCCTGCCCGTCGGTATTTTCAATGGTGTAGATGTCTGTATAGCGGAAATCACCGATTTGGTCATTCCCGTTGGATCCGTAGCTGATTTTAAACTTCAACAAATCAATCCACGACACGCCCGACAGGAAGTTTTCCTTGTTCAGCTGCCATGCGCCGCCGATGCTCCAAAAGTTCCCCCAGCGGTTGTCGGGATGGAAACGCGACGAGGCGTCGCGGCGGTACGATACCGAAGCAAAGTATTTTTCATCGTAATTGTACTGCGCCCGACCGAAGAAACCTTCCACATTGAACTCCAGGGCTTTTGAAGAAGCGCTAATCGTATTAACCGCATGATTTAACTCAAATATAAAGGGTGAAAACATGCCGTTCTTACTACCGTTTAGTTCGTATTCTTTTTGGTTGGTATATTCATGCCCAAGCATCACGTCGAACGAATGCTCGCCTATCTTGTCAGTATAAGTGAGCAGTTGTTGCAGGTTGAGATTGTTCGTGCGGTTATGTCCTTTGTAAATTACACCATTCGACGTCTTATATTGCCCATAGTAAGGGTTGGTATAGTCGGTAATCCGGTATTCCTCCATGTAGGAAGTGGCGCTTACATTCAATTTCAGTTTATCGGTAAAATTGATATCTACAAATCCGTCCAAGTTAAATGTGCTTCCGTTGTAGCTTGTTTCGTTCAGCAGCACATCCGAGAGGGGGTTTGCATTGCCGAGGAAAGGTCTTGACAACCCGGCATTTGTACCATCTCCGTAGTCGTACCGTTTCATACCGCGTTCGTCATACATAATATTACCCGCTCCGTCTCTAATAAACAACGGATAAATGGGCGCAATCACCGAAGTATAAGCGAATATATTACCTGAACTTCCCGCTCCGCCATAACCGCCCGGCACATCTTGTTTAAAATCGTAGTAGGCAATGTTTCCGCCCACTTTCAGCCATTTTTTGGCCTGGTAGTCGGCTTTCAAACGAGCGGTAAAGCGTGTAAAGTTTGATCGTTCTACAATGCCATCTTCATCCAGATAGCCTGCCGAACCGAGAAACGATAATTTTTCGTTTCCTCCCGAAACACTTACGGCATATTCTTGCCGGATACCTGTTTTATAGGTATTATCTTTCCAGTTGTCGGGTATCAGGTAATAACTGCTGCCATCTGGCATGGTCACTACTCTGCCTAAAGTAGCATTAGGATTTAACTTGCCGTCTACAATCAGTGGTTTCCCGTTGGTTTCGTACACATTATATCTTAACCGGTCTATCAGGGTGCTGTTGGCGTTAGCCGATGCGGTGGTAGCGTCTTGCCCCAACCGGTTGAAGTAATAATTATACAACCCGCCGTAATATGTTTCATAATACTGAGCCGGGTCGCGGATCATATCGTATTCTACCACGCTATAGTTTTTCACGCCTGCTTTAATATCTACCGAAACCGTAGCGTTGCCTTTTTTTGCTTTTTTGGTAGTTATCATGAGCACGCCATTGGCAGCGCGTGCACCATAAAGGGCATTGGCGGAAGCATCTTTTAAAACCGTAAAAGTTTCAACGTCGGACGGGTTGATTGTTGACAGGCTTCCCACGTAAGGCGCCCCGTCCACAATAACCAGCGGGTCTTTACCGGCATACAACGAAGTAAAGCCACGAATACGCAACGTAGATTCCTCTCCCGGAGCGCCGTCGGAACCGCGGAGTTGTACACCTGGCAATTGCCCGGCAAGGGAATTCACCACGTTTGTGGCTACGCGTTTTTCAAGTTGGGCGGCACCGACGGTCGCTACAGAGCCGGTAAAAGCAGCTTTTTTCGCGGTACCGAAAGCTACCACTACCACATCTTCCAACTGCGTTACTTCCGCTTCCATTTCAACGTTAATTACCGAACGCGAGCCGACTTCCACTTCTTGTGTTTTCATTCCTATAAATGAAAATACAAGAATAGCATTTTCCGGTACGGAAATAGTGTAACGACCTTCATCATCGGTTACTATGGCTGTTGTAGAACCCTTTACCACAACGGACGCACCTGCTAATGGCTGCCCGTTCTCCGTCACTACACCGCTTACTTGCCCGGTTTGCGCCCACAAGGCGCTAACGCCCATAGCAAGCAAACAAATAAAAAGCAGTAAGACTTTTCTCAAAGGATAGGTATATTCTTTCATAAACATTTAATTTTTAATTTTAAATACATTTTTTCGTTAGTTTAGTAGGGCATTACAGGCTACCTAAGCCAAAACTTAAACGCACAGTAATACCTAATGCCACCGGATATAACTTGTCACTACCATTGAATATTCCTCCGTAAATAAACTCACCGGGTGTTTTCGGCTGGTAGTTGATTAAGCGGAAAGCTGTAGGATCATCATTGTTATTTTTATTCAGGTCATTCAATCCATAGTCAAAATACACACCGGAATAAAGATTTAATTTATCGGTTAAATGCCATTTAACGCCCGCTTCAACGGAGAGTTGAACAGATAGATTCAAATCCCAGTCCGTAGTATGATTAACATCATATGTGCCGAAGCCGTAATCCGGGAGGTTGTCGTTAATAGGAACCTCCAATTCCAAATTATAACCGGTGGTTTTCAGTTGTCCGGATGTCTTGTATTGTGCACTCAGCGGAATGCCTATTTTCCCGCCTACTGCAAAATAAAAAGCCTTTGAACCGATGGTTTCAAATTGCAACATTACCGGTATTGTCAATAACGTTGCTGAAGGCTTTTCTTCGTAGCCGGTATATTCATAAGTAAACCGCAAGTCTCCATTCCCATTTATAGTGCTTGTAATATAGGAATGCGACTGATTTTCAACCGTTTTATAGGTATCTGTCGAACCAAGCGTTGTTTTTGCGTTAAAAAAGCCAAGCCCTACGCCTGTCCTCACGCTCCAATTAGGTGCAAAGTAAAAGTTATAGCCTAATCCAGCCTGTGCGCCAGTTCCATTTTTATGATCGGAGGAGATAACGCCATATTGCAGCGACGACAAGCCAAAGCCGCCGGCTATCGAAATTTCATGCCGGTGCTGCGCCATAGAAGGTAAGCTAAAACACAGGGCAAGTAGTAGTAAAATGATTTTTTGTTTCATATCTTTATGTTTTTTCATTTTAAACAATTTCTATTCTGCCTCCCCTGTTTCTCCGTAACGGAGGAACAGGGATGCAGCAATAGTTTTTTAATTAACCACTATATTGATAGTTTCTTTCGTACCATCGGGTTGCACTACTTGCAACACGTAGAGCCCATGTGTCAAGCCGGTAACATCTATAGTACTTTGCACGCCGGACAAAGGCAGGTTGCCTTTCACCAATGCACCGGTACTGTTATAGATATTTGCAACCGAACCTTTGGGCAAAACTGCCGACTGGAGGGTCAACGAAGTGCCTTGCGTAACGGGATTAGGATACACCAACAAAGAAGCTGTGCTTAATGGTGGAGTAAACGAACATACGCCCAGCGGCGCGCCGGTGGAAGTGGTCAGCTCTAATGCATAGGAAGCAGTTGTACCTTTTGGTATCTGTATGTACGGGTTAGTTGCGCCGCTAATAGCTGCGCCGTCGCGTAACCATTGGAACGCTACAAAAGAGTAGCCGCCGTTTGTCGATGAATTGTTGTTCACCGTAGGCACATCGCTCCATGGATAAGCAATAAGTTCGCCCCAAGGAAGCCCGATCCTTAATACCACCTCATCGCTGGCGGGTTTATCGGAACGCCCGTTCACCAATACACGGTAAATAGCGGCATTAGCCCTTGTAGCCGGAACCGAAAGACTACTGGAAGTAGACGTACCGCTGGTAATTATTTCAGTGCCAACATTTGTCCATGCGCCATTCACCTGACGTTGCCACTGATATTTTATATTCAGCCCGGTAGCAGCAATCGTAAAGATGTGTGGGGCGTCGCCTTCGCAAAGGGTAGTGCCTACCGGTTGCTGCGTTATTACCGTCGGGAAAGTCGTTATAGTCAATACGCCGGGAGCCGGAACAAAGACATAGCTTTCGGCATACGTACTGGCGGACAAATCCTTAAATATGGGTGTTATCACATACGTTCCAGCAGGAGATAGCGCGTTAGCCGGAGTAGCAAATTTCACTAACGACAAAATATCATTTTCATTGTCGCCTGGCAGTAAGCCATCTTTAATATAGGCCGTGAATGTAGGGTTACTGTTTGCTTCTTCCCTGGTAGTATCACGCACACTAATGGTAAGGAACCCTTTTGAATACACGCAAACCTTATCCGATTCGGTAGATTCGAAATCCGGGTCGCCGTCATAAACCGCCGTTACTACGTAGCAAGCCGTGTCTGCTTTCGGAGGATTGGTATCTTCGTATTCCTTTTCATCCACATCTTTGGCAATTTGTTTACCGTCGCGATAAACGTTATAGGTGATCAACTGTTTACCGCCCACTAAGGTTACGGCAATGTTCCAGTTGGCATTTATGGTCGAAATTGCAGATAATGCTTCAAACGCACTACCGTCTAACGAAACCAAGTCACCCTTGCCCGCAACCGCAGGTCCGCCATCACATCCGGCGACAAACTCTCCGGCCACATGTGTGAACACATAGCCCACCATTAAGTCTTTCTTAACATCAATGAGAACAGGCGTTTTCAGCTCGATAGTATGGAAACTGTCCGCAGTTAATCCCGAAATCGGCTGGGAATACACAATTGTTCCGCCTTGCCGGATATTTAACTTCATGTTTGTGCCAACATTGGCGCCAATTGCTATTTCTACCGATTTAATAGAGGCATTTTTGTAGTCCTTCAAATCGGATGGTTCAAATTTAGCGGCTACTTCCATATCGCCGCCACCAGCGCCGATGCTATTATTGAGTTTCCCATCATCCCAGCGGATGACTGCTTCTTTGCCGAATGCAAGGCTCTGCGGATGCATAGCATCTTTTAAGGAGCTAACTATCAAGCTTTGTACCTTACGCGCTTCCAATTTCCTATCAGTTTTTGCATTTTGCTTTACAATTTTTTTCGATTCTGCAAATGTAAATTTCGCTCCTGTACTTGCTTTTGCACTCAACGCTTGGTCCACCGGTGCGGAAGCCGGCGCAGTGCCGGTGCCGATGAAAATATCGTCTATCAAAAATACCATTGCGTCATCAGAAACACAATTGATGGCTACGTACTTGGCGTCTGCGGGAATGGTATAGCTATATTTCGTCCATGTAGCAGGAACTTCTACGTACGGTTCCGTAGTAAGCACATGGGTAAAATTGTTCTCTGCCTTGCCGGTAGTAGAATAAGCCACCCTCATCCGTTCAGCTCCAAACAGAGTTGTAGCAGACCGTGCCCAGAATGAAAATGTTACTGTGGAACCAAAATCCAATTTGGGACTAACGAGCCAATCATCGTTTGATCTAGTGTAAGAATATGGATACACTGCCCCTAATATTTGTGAACCGGAATGTGCATACGAGATATTACCAAACCAGTCTATCGCGTTCATTACCATAAATGCCATTTTTACTTCCACGCCCGTTTCAGTACCATCGCCGTCAATATATGACCAGCCGATAGAACCGGGAGAATCTATAGCATCAGCCATATGCGCTTCTATATCGTCGAAAGCATCCGCTTCTAACGGTGGTATTGCATCACCCCAAGTCAATTTCACCGATTTATTTTCGTCATTATAAACGGCTGTTAAATCAGATGGGGCGGTGCCGCCTTGCAGCACGGTAATCACCGCCTGCGTACCGGCATTTATGGTAATAGCGCCTTCCCGGACTTCCGGCCGTTGATTTTCCGCTACGGTGAACGTCAGCGTTACATCAGCAGGCGTACCGATGGTACCCGTACCGCTGGCTGCACTTAACGTGATCCAGGAGGGGGCGGTGGCCGTCCAAGGTGCATCGGTCGTAAAGGTAACCGTTTCCGGATCCGGGTCTATATTTTTCTTCTTGACGGTATCAGCCGTAGAAGTTAACTTAAATTTGGTATAGGCAAATTCGGGGACAATGTTCAGGGAGGTGTAGAAACCACCGGTAATCATCGTCGCCACATCACGCCAAGAGCCACTGTAATACACTCTCACCGTACTATATCCATTGGTTCTTAGACCCACGCAGGGAATCCAAAACCTCACATTGTTTGCATTGGTAGTACCGACTACCACGTGGAAGGCTTTGGGAACTCCCACCGGCGTGGGAAAGGTAATGGTGTTATAACCGCCGTTCGTAATAGAACCGGCCGGAATACTCATTGTCGGCGACAGGAGCGTTCCCGGCAGCCCGTTAACATCCGAATACAGCGCTACCGTCATATAGCGGTTTGTGCCGGAGTTTTGTGTTACAGCGTCGGTATATACTTGTACTTTGGATACTACTCCGGGAGCGGAAGATTCAAATCTTTCGGATATCATAGAGAAATAGCTACCGCCAACACCGTTAACAGGAGAAGTTGCATTAAGTTGATAGCGTTTTATCGGATTTTCTCCACCCGCTATATTCCAGATGTTGGAAATGCCGGTTATTTTTACATAATTCGGTATGATAGAATCTATTTTTTCCGCTTCAGTGGTTATTTCCAGTTTCACGGAGTAGGAAGCCGCGCCAGCCGGATAAAGGGCTTCCACCTCTTGTTTCGTAGCAGAAGTGGGAGTAGCGCCAGGTAATTCCCATGCCCAGGAGGTTGGCGGCCCTCCTGCGGTAATATCTGTTAATTGTACTTTTCCTCCTCCTTCCGGCAGCAACTGCCCGCTATAGGGATATGTTGTATAGCCTTGGGAAGAAGACCTCCATTGAATCGACATAGGTGTAGATTTTACTATGACCATACCTGGAAATGTCTTCGTATTCGTCCCCAAATGGCTGGTTACTGTCAGCGATACATCATACGTGCCCGCTTTGGTATAAGTTGCGGTAAGGTTGGTAGCCGTGCTGGTAGCAGGCGTAGCGCCCGGCAACGTCCATTCCCACGACAGCGGAGGCCCTGCGGAGCGGTCAATAAACGACACCGTTTCGCCCACATTAATAGTAGTGGAAGTAGTATATTCTTCACTATATACCAGTACATTATCAAGGCTTGTGACATACAAATCCAGTCCATAGTATTGCCATGCCAGTTTTACTGTTTTTCCAGCATATTCCGACAAGTCAACAACCTGTTGCCGCCAAGCCATCTCCTCTTCATAAGTGCTTGCCCATTTTTTTACCCAGGTAGCACCGTTATCGTCTGACACATAGAATGTAACCATTCCTGCCGGTGAGTAAGACATACCCCAAAGCAGATAAAAACTTAGCTTTGCAGTGCTACCGGCAGGAATAGTAATAGCCGGCGACTTGAGCCACGTATCAACAGTGTCAGACCCATCCCAATTAACATAAATAGAATATATGCTTGTGGGGTCTACGGTATTAAAATTATAACCCGAGAGATTACCGATCGACCATTGGTTGGCGCTTGCTCCCGGTTTTTCTATCGTCCAACCGGCAGGTATTGATACAGCGTCAAATTTTTCCGAAAATAGTGTATTAAATACTTGAATTCTAAAGTCTGCTACCGGCGGAACTGCACCGCAAAGGGTATCCACCGTAAAGCGGATATTCGGGCGGTTATCATTTACCGTTCCGTTAGTAGAGGGAATAGAAGTGGCTGCACTCGTCCATTGCTGGTGAGCGCTTGTTATCGTTGTGTAGTTACAATTGGAATTATAATAGCCGGTAGTATTCGCTGCTAGAGACCTTACTAATACTTTCAGGTTTTTGGTTCCCGTATAGGTAAACGGAGTGGATAAACTAAGGGTATTCCACCCCTGTACATTGGGCGCAGCCGTCGTGTTTTGATACACTAATGTGGCAGCAGCGATTTCATCCACCCATGTTTGGGGCGTAAAGATGGTTTCATCCACTTCTTTCAAATAGATATACAGAGTGCGTGTTTCGGTTGTTGCACTTTCCGCAGACCACGCAATTTGTTTAATCACCCCGCCTTTGTTCAAACCAATTTCTCCTACCGTATAAATAGCCGCGCTAAATGTCTGCTGTTGCTCCAGACCCAGCGGGAATTGTGCGGTAGCCGTACCGTCGCCAATGGTGATGTCGCCCGAGCATACGGCTTCTTTCACAGACACCGTAATCGTCCTGACAGCGGTATCTGCGCTTGCCGTACCTTTGTTAATAATCAAAGTCGTCTTAAATACGCCCGCCGTGTTGTATTGTATGGCCGGCGGAGTGCGCCCTATGTAGCCGGAAGGCGTGCCGCCATCAAACGACCATTCCCATGTAGCTGCCAGAGCCGATATATCTCTATATTCAATAGATTGAGATACATAAATATTGGTATCGCTAGCTGTAAAATTAGCCGACACTTCATCTGCGGAATACATACCGTCCAGCGTCGTTACCCCCGAACCAATGGGGTCAAGGTACTTCGACATGTGCTGGTTGGGGTTGGGCGACTGGTCCCAGTGCCACCATAATTTCCCGTATAAGCTATAGGTATTGGTATTACATTCATCCCCTCGGGTGCCATTGCCGCCAGAAAGGCTGCCTACGACCAAACCGTTTTCGTCAAATAATGGAGAACCCGACGATCCGCCCTGAGTTACGCTTTTTTTTCCGTTCACTGTTGCCCATGTAATACGCCAATGGGCATTGGTAGCGCCAGTAGCATTCGAACTATTCCATGTCGACGAAATAGCTGAAGCGTCCACAAACGATATTTTTTTCAAGTCGCCAGCTGGATGGTGAATCCCCGCGCCGCTGCTCAGCGGCGTATTGCTGCGGTTCCATCCATTGAAATAAATATCCCAGTCGTCGGGAATATTCGTATTCAGGCGGAGCAATAAGCCATCGGAACCGCCATTTATATTCGATTCTACTAATCTTTGTGCGCCGATAGCCGTGCGGTAGCTCGCTCGCGGAGAGGAATTGTCGCAACCGGTGCGTTCAAAATGGAAATAAAACTGCCATCTATTCAAGTCTGACGTAGAAGCCCCTTCGCCGCAATGGTAAGCCATTAAAAAATAAGGCGTCCGGTCTTTTGCCGTATTATTCAGGATAGTCCCCGAGCAGAGATAGCCATCAGTACCAATATATTGTAGAGTAGCGGCCACCCCTTTCTTTTGATTTTGCCAGTCGCCACCTTCCGGGCAATTGATATTGATCATACACGCGTCAGCACTACCTTCATCGCCGGGTATCATAGGGTGGTCATAAAAGTCCTTTGCGACACCGATAAGGGCGTTATTGTACACATAGGCTACGCCGGAAATGGAAATCACCGGTTGCCGGCTGTCTTTTAACAAGGCTTTTGACAGCGCCTGCGAAGCAGTAAGCGTATTGTCGGCTAATGTAAGCGTCGCGTCATTTTTATCTTCCTGTAGCTGCGAAGACTCCTTATCGGCTGCGGTAGGCGGTACATATTCCAAAATTATTTCGTCGCCGGCAATCATTTCCGTAGAAAATTCAGGCCCGAACTTCGGATTGTCGGCAGAAGTAAATGCGCCTACCACGTGCTTTTTATTCGCACTATAGATAAAGAGCTTCGAACCTTCCGGCAAATAAAACCGATCATACAATAAAGATAATGCAATAGCGCCGGAAGATTTCAGGCGTAATTGCCAAATCCGTTCTCCCGTTTCCAGCGTGAGCCATTCTCCCGAATTCTCCATCGTGTAATTTGCCGGAAGAATTTGGGATATACGCGGCATCAAGCCTCGTTCAGCCCTGATTTTATCTTCCGCTTTCAGCGAAACGATGTCGGGCTTTTCAAGTGATTTCACTTCCCGCACTATTTGCACCGACTTGTTAGCAGGCGCAAAACTCGGCGGCGTCCCTTCTCTTTTGATTTGCGCAAAAGAGGGAACAAGCCATGTTATTGCAAATAACAATAGCAAAAATTTGAATAGTTGGTTTTTTTTCATACTCTAAAAATTTAGGTTAATAATTTTTTATAGTTTAATCTGTCTTGATAAGATACTTAATTTTTTACATGGTTTGTTTGTGCATAATTGTTGGTTTTATATCTTTTTTAATTTTTAGCCTTCCGTGAGAATCGTCCGGCAAGCCTGTTTCCGGAGGGTGTTAAAGTTTTTTTAATTCTCTTGTGTCGTATTTGTAAAAAAAAATGTTTAAATCCGGTTACAAAAATAAGGAAAAAAAAAGAAAAAAGAAACATCTTCACGGAATCGTAATATTAATTTTTTCTTATTCCCTGTCTTTTTCTTCTTACAGGGCATTGTTATCCTGTTAACGTTTAATTGCCTATAAATAGAATATCCGGCAAAAAAATTTTTTCCCCACCGAAGAAAAAAAAAGGAGCTTTTTAATATTTTTCTTCAGAAAAGGGACATTCTTTTTTAAACGGGAATACTTTTTTAACAGGATTCGGGGGCTAAAAAGCGCTCCGTGTACCGCAATCGCCCCCGAAACAGGATAAATTTTTAAAAAAAATCAATAATTTTTAAACAACTCATTTCATTTTAATTACTCCCCTGTTTTCTGCTATTTTCGTGTATATTGTAGCGCTTTGACAGGCTATCCGCTTTCTTTCCTTTATCATTCCTTGTATCTTTGTTATTTTAACTTAACACAATTTATGACAAAAATCCATTTTTACCTACGCCAAAACAAGTCGATGAATGAGACAAGTATTTTTATGATCATTCATCTCGGGTCGTTTAAAATAAACGATAAAGAAAAGAAGTACCTTCCATTGAAATACGCTATCGGGGAAAGCGTATTACCGAGCCATTGGGATAAAGAAACCTGCAGGGCAAAAGAGGGGAAATCTTTTCCCCAGCATACCCTGCTGAATATCCGGCTCCGGATGATAGAAAATATCGTCCAGAACTCGGTGCTGGAGTTAAAAAACAAGTATATCATTCCTACTCCGGAAAGGCTGCGGAGTATACTGGACGTTAAATTGCAAAAAAACCTGTATGGAAAAAATAGCGGCTCGTTCACCCTTATCAGTTTTATCGAAAAATATATAAACGATTCTGTCTTCATCAAATCCAAAGGAACGATACTGCAATACCGCAATACTTTGCGTATACTGGTTAATTTTGCCAAAGAATTCGGAAAGAGCATGGAGTTTGAGGATATCGACCTGCTGTTTTATTTCGATTTTAAAAGGTATATGGCGATGAAGGGGTATACCGACATGTATTTCGGCAACCAGATAAAGTTTATCCGGTTATTTATGAATGAAGCTACTTCGCAAGGGTATAATACGCAACAAATTTATAAGAGCCGGAAATTTTCCTGCCCCACGCAGTATCCCAACAAAATATATTTGAACGAAATTGAAATAAACAAAATCCAGCGGCTGAAAATCGAGAATGACCTGCTCCTGTCGGTGGTGCGGGATTTGTTTATTGTCGGCTGCCGTACAGGGTTGCGGTTTTCAGACCTGGTGCGCCTGCAACCTTCCCATTTTAATGAAGAAAAAAAAATCCTGCGGATCACCACGCAAAAGACCAATGATGTGGTATATATCCCCCTGACGACGGACGTGCTGGAGATTTGCAAGAAATACCGGCATACCCTGCCCTGTATAAACAACGGCACTTTTAATGCGGCGATTAAAAAAATTGCCTGCATGGCCGATGTGGACGACGAGGTGGATATTATTATCTACAAAGGGAGCAGCAAGAAGGGCAAAATCGTGAAAAAATACCAGCTGGTATGTTCGCACACCGCCCGGCGGAGTTTTGCGACCAATGCCTACCTCGCCAAAGTGCCCAGCATCGCTATTATGCGCATTACAGGGCACCGGTCGGAAAAGGCTTTTTTGAGGTATGTAAATATCACCGGCGAGGATAACGCAAAGGAGTTGCTTGCGCATCCGCATTTCACAAGACACAGCCATTTCTCTAAAAGGTCTTTTTTGGTGAATCATTAACGCCAGGCCCACCCCACACGCCCATTGTTGCCAGCAACATTGCCGTTGTTGCTAGCAACATTTTGATAGCTGCTGGCAGCAATAAAGCCCTAAAATACGGAAAAACCCATCATAACCCCCCTCCTTTGAAACATGCGGCGCAGAAGGGGGGCATGTATCTTTGCATGTTTTTTAAAAAAAATATTTATGAAGAGACTCTTTTTGATTTTCGCCTGCCTGTTCGTTGGGGGGCAAGGCGCGGCATGGGCGCAACCTGTAGAAGTGAACGGCAGGGTAACCGAAAACCAGGAACCGCTGGCCGGCGCATCGGTAGCGGTGAAAGGAAGCACGGCCGGGGGCGTAACCGACGCCGAAGGCCGCTATTCCATTGCCGTGCCGGAGGGGGCAGTGCTGGTTTTTTCGTTTCTGGGGCTCCAGAGGCAGGAAATAGCCGTAGGCAACCGGACGGTCATCAATGTAGAAATGGAGGCGGAAGCGGAGGCTTTGGAAGAAGTAATCGTGGTGGCGTATGGAACGGCCACGCGGCGGGCTTATACCGGCGCGGCAAGTACGATCAAGGGCGAGGAGATTGTCAAACGGCAGTCGTCGAACATTACGAACGTGCTGGCGGGGCAGGTGGCGGGGCTGCAAACAGCCGGCGCCAGCGGGCAGCCGGGCTCGTCGTCGTCTATCCGGATACGGGGGTTGGGGTCGTATTCGGCCTCGTCGGCGCCGCTGTTTGTGGTGGACGGCATGCCCTACGAGGGCGATATGGAAAATATTAACCCGGCCGATATTGAATCCATCAACGTGTTAAAAGACGCTTCGTCGAGTTCGCTCTACGGGGCGCGGGGCGCCAACGGAGTGATTATTATTACTACCAAAGGCGGGAAAACGCGCGACGCCGTTGTTACGGTGGATGCGCGGTGGGGCGTCAATTCCCGCTCACTGTTCGACTACGATGTAATCAAAGACCCGGCGGCGTTTTACGAAACGCATTACCGGTCGATTTACCGCTATGCGCTGGCGCAAAACGGGCAAACGCCCGCTTCGGCAGATGCGTTTGCCAACGCCAACCTGATAAACAGCCAGACCTACGGGTTAATATATAATGTGTATGCTATTCCGCAGGGGGAGGCGATGATCGTCAATGGGAAACTGCATCCTGCCGCCACTTTGGGGCGGATGGTCGCCTACGATGGCCGGAACTACTGGCTGCAACCCGACGACTGGGCAAAGGAAGCCTACCACCGGGCGCTGCGCCAGGAGTACAACATCACGGTGAGCGGCAGCAGCGAAAGGGCGTCCAATTATTTCTCGGCAGGTTTTTTGAGCGACAAAGGCTTTGTGGCGGGCTCCGATTTCAGCCGCTTCACCGCCCGCATGCGTTCCGACTACCAGGTTAAAAAATGGTTGAAAGTGGGCGCCAGCGCCGGCTATGCGCACGCCGGAGGCAATTATGTAGACGATACCGGGAACAGCAGTGCCAATATTTTTTACAGTATCCGTTCCCTTGCGCCGATTTACCCGGTGTATGTGAGGGACGCCAACAAACAGGCGGTGACAGACCAACATGGCTATACGCTGTACGACTGGGGCGATAAAATCTACGGCGTCCGGCCGGCGCTGCCGCAATCGAATCCTATTGCAGGAAATATGCTCAATATGAACGGCAGCGATATGAATAACCTGAACGGGAATATTTTTTCGGAAATTTCCTTCCTGAACGATTTCTCGTTCCGGGCGAGCGCCGGCGCCGACTGGGCGGACAAGCGCACTACGGACTTTACTAACCGTTACTATGGGCAATATGCCTCGTCGAACGGGATTCTCGATAAACAGCACCGGCGGACGTTTGCAGTCAACTTTCAGCAACTGTTGACCTGGAAACGCAGGTTTGACAATCATCACCTGGACGCTATGCTCGGGCATGAGTACTACAACCGGAAAGTATATTATTTAAACGGCACGCGGAGTAATGTGTTCGACGACGAGAAAATGGAACTGAACGCGGCGGTTTCGAATCCCGACGCCGGTTCCTACCTGACCGAATACAATACCGAAGGCTTTTTCGGGCGCGTGCAGTATGACTACGATAACCGCTATTTTGCTTCTGTCAGCTACCGTCGCGACGGCACCTCGCGCTTCCACCCCAGCCACCGGTGGGGAAACTTCTGGTCGGCAGGCGTGGCGTGGCTGCTGAGCGAAGAGAAATTCTTCCACGCGCCGTCCGTCGATTTATTAAAGGTCAAACTCAGCTTCGGCTCGCAGGGAAATGACAATATCGGGGATTACCTGTACGACGACCGTTTCCGCATCTCCACCTCTTCCGCCGGTATCGGGCTGGGGGCTACCGGGCTGGGCAACCCCGCCATCACGTGGGAAACAAACTATAATTTCAACGCCGGCGTGGAATTCCAGCTGTTCGATAAACGGCTGTCGGGAAACATCGAATACTTCATCCGCCGGTCGGGCAACCTGCTGTTTAATGTTCCGCTACCGCCCTCCTCCGGTTTCACCGGCGTCGGCGAAAACGCCGGGACAATGCGCAATAACGGCGTCGAGCTGGAACTGACCTTTACGCCGGTAAAAACCGAAAACCTGCTGTGGACGCTCTCGTTGAACATTACGCATTTCTCGAACGTCATCACCCAGCTGCCCCCGACGCGAAAGGACGGCTTTGAAACGGGCAGCTACCGCATCGAAAAAGGAAAATCGCGCTATGAATGGTACATGCCGCAATACGCCGGCGTGGACAGGGAGGGGCGCTCCACCTGGTACGTCAATGTAAAAGATGCCGGCGGAAATATTACCGGCAGGGACGTCACGACCAGCTATGCTTCGGCCAGCTATTATTTCTCCGGCTCGGCGCTTCCCGTCGCCTTCGGGGGGATTTCGAGCTCCCTCGAAGCCTTCGGCGCGGATTTCAGCCTGGCGCTGGCCTACCAGCTCGGCGGGCGCAGCTACGACGCCGGCTACGCTTCCCTGATGTACGTCCCCTCGTCCGGGAACAAAGGGTATGCATGGCACAAAGATATAATGAATGCCTGGTCGGAAACCCATACCTCCTCGAACATTCCCCGCCTGCAATTCGCCGACTCTTCGGTAACCAACATTTCCGACCGGTTCCTCACCAGCGCCTCCTATCTCGGTATACAGAACATCACGCTGGGCTACACGTTCCCGAAAGCATGGACGTCGAAAATACGCCTCTCTTCCCTCCGCATTTTCGCCATCGCCGACAATGTATTGTTATTCTCGGCACGGAAAGGCTTCGACCCCCGCCAAAACTTCGACGGCAGCGCTTCGGCGCAACAGTATGCCCCCACCCGCACCGTCTCCGCCGGCATTTCGGTGAAGTTTTAATTTAAAAAATCAGTTAAACATACCTTATATATATATGTCATGAAAAAAAATACGTATAAAACCATTCGCCGCTCCCCGTTAACCATTCCCCGCTGGCCGTTTGCCGTTGGCCGCCTGTTCTTGGCGTTGCTGCTGCTGACCGGCATGACCGGCTGTTTGAAAGAAACTTTCCCGAAAGACCATAGCGCCCTGGGCAAGGAAATCGCCAAGGCTTCGCCCGCCTACCTCGCCGCCGGCATCGACGCCTGGATGATCTCCCATGCGGTGGGCTCCTGGGGCGACAGGCACTACGATTTCGGTTATCCGTCCATTATGATCATGACGGAGATGGAAGGACAGGACCTGGCGCCTGTGAATAGATATAATACCTTCGGCTCCTTCTACACCGTACAAAACCTGGGGCCGGACTATGCAACCGTTCAGGTTCCCTGGCTTTTCTTCACCCGGTTGCTCAAGCTGGCCAACATTAGCATCTCCACGCTGGAGGGCGCCAACGCAGGCGCGGAGGAAACGGTAGTCCGCGCACAGGCTTATGCCTACCGCGCATTTGCCTACTTCCAGATGGCGCAGCTCTACCAGTATACCTACAAGGGGCACGAAGAGGCGCCGGCCGTGCCGGTCGTCCCCGAAAATATGACCATCGAACAGGCGCGGAACAACCCCCGCGCTACGGTGGAAACCGTATACCGGCAAATTCTCAGCGACCTCGCTACCGCCGAAAAACTGATGACCGGCCTCCCCTACTCCCGCCCTTCGGCGGCCAAAATCAACCTGAATGTCATCCAGGCGCTGCTGGCGCGGGTGTACCTCGTGATGCATGAATTTGACAAAGCGCAGCAGTACGCCGCCCTTGCCAAAACCGGCTTCCGCCCCCTGACCGAAGCGCAGTACTTCGACGACGCCACCGGATTCAACGACCTCACGGCGCAGCAGTCGTGGATATGGGGGCTGGACGTAACGGTAGACGACGACTGCACGAAAACCGGCATCATCAACTTTCCCGGACAGATGTGCAATACCTACCGCGCAGGCTACGCCGGCGCCGGCAATATCAAAATGATTGACGCCGCCCTCTACCACAGCATCCCCGACGCCGACTGGCGGAAAGATACGTGGCTGGCCGCAGACACGGCAATCGTCCCCTCCTACCGCCTCCCGAAATACAGCTCCCTGAAGTTTAAACCCTACGCCGGCAACATGAACAACAGCCGGCAGGCATGCGACATTCCCCTCATCCGCATGGAAGAAATGATGCTCATCGAAGCGGAAGCCGCCGCACGCGGAAGCGCCGGGCTGGAGGCCGGAAAAAAACTGCTGGACGACTTCCTCTCCCTCCGCACCCGGAGCGGGCAAAGCCAGCAGTCGCAAGCCGCCTCGCTGGACGACTTCATCAATGAAATATGGCAACAGCGGCGCATCGAATTCTGGGGCGAAGGAATCGCCTTCTTCGACATCAAACGCCTCGAAAAAGGCATCACCCGCAGCTATCCCGGCACCAACCACCAGGTAGGCGCCCGCTACAATACCGACACCACGCCCTACTGGATGAACCTTTGCATCGTCCGCTCGGAAACCAACACCAACCAAGGCATCCCCCCCGAAATGAACAACCCCTCGCCACAAAAACCGGCAGATAGAGCGCCTCTTTAATGGAGAATGGAGAATGTCTCTTGAGTTAAGAACTAAGAACTAAAAGTTAAAAGTGCTGGCGCCAGCTAACTTTTAGTTCTTAACTTTTAACTCTTAACTTAAAAAGCCCGGAGGGCTTACATTTTCATAACCCCATGCAAGTGGAGCGAAGCGGAACGCAGCATGGGGATGCAAACCTGTACGTCTTGCACTCGCGCGGAGCACAGGTTTTCCGCTATGCACGGACAGTGCGCCGCGCGAAAGGCAGTGGCGGCTTCTTCCGCAGGCTGCGCTGCGCTGGCCTGCGGTTATGAATATCTCGCCCCTTCGGGGCTTTTTTGAGTTAAGAACTAAAAGTTAAGAACTAAAAGTTAGCTGGCGCCAGCACTTTTAACTTTTAGTTTTTAGTTCTTAACTCAAAAAGGCGCCAGCCCATTTTCAACTTTCA
>JAITSM010000174.1 GCA_031287815.1 Prevotellaceae bacterium | reverse complement strand
AGCTTTGTAATCTGTTCCGCCTGCTTTGCGTTTTTTTCCTTCAGTTCCAAAGCGGTTTTTACCACTTCGGCTTCCGTCGCTTTTTCGCTTAAGTCCAAAGCGCCGGCAATGATTTTTATATCGTTCATTTTTTGCGTATTTTTTTCGATTTTAATCGGTGAATAATCGTTTAAATTGATAGTATTACCGTCATCATCATATAGCCGCAGGGCGTTTAAATTGCTACCGAACGGCGTGATACTAATTTCGCGAAGCCGGCATTTTGTCAACGTCGGCCCTGTTTGTCCCGGCAACATTAATTTCGGGTCTTCACTCCACGCTATCGGAATAATACCAATGCTGGACATTTTGATAAATCCGCCTTCGACCTTGCTTTTTAATTCGCGGGCCTTTTCGTCGCTGTTGTCAAACTCCGGTGTAGCGATAAGCTGCCCACCCTCTCTTCGTAAAGAACTCCAACGTCCCGGAGGCATATCCCAATCCCGATGGTCATACAACAACACCGGGTTGCGTTCAAACTGCGTGGTGTCTATGCCGCTTGTCAGCACCCGGAAGCCATGACTGTTTACAGATTCGTCACTACATACAAATTCGTTTTGTTTTTTCATTAAAAAGAAATCGTAACGCAAAATTGAAACATAGTATTTCAAGCCGCAAAAAATACTGACAGCGTGTCAGTATTTAATGACATGCTGTCAGTATTTATTTAAAAAAACACCTTAATAAAATAGCTTTGTGAAAAAGTGATTAATGGCAAAGGATAAAGAGCGCTCCATCGCGCGGACATATTTTACCGAACTGGGCAAAACGTGCAAGGAAATTGCCGCGCTCATTGGGGTTTCTGAACAAACGCTGAGCACCTGGCGGGCCAAGGAGGGCTGGGATGATATCCGTTCCGCCCGCATGAGCCGCGTGTCGGTACGCACAGACAACATCCGCCAAATCATCAACGGACTTGCCGAACAACGCATAGAACTGGATGAGGATTTAAAAAAAGCGGAGGCAACAGGCAACGCCGAAGAAACCGCAAAAATTCTTCAAAAGATAGCCGGCGTCGATGATGGGGTGAGTAAGTGGAATAAAACCCTCGAAAGCCTGACAAAAGAAGATAAATTAAGCATCAGCGACCACCTTACTGTAATGGAACGCATATTTGACGCACTCCGGCAGTTTGATGAAAAAATATACCTGTCCACCATCGACTTTCAGGAATATTATTTACAGCAAATAACGGCTAATGGGTAAGCAGCAGGATAAACAGGCGATTGAGCGCTACCGCGAGAAATTACGCGTTGCTCGCGAAGGCACCGCTGTAAATCCGTTTGAAACGAAGCAGGAGCAACAGGAACGCATTGCTGGCGCAAAGGCGAATGTAGAGACCATGGTTAAAACCTACCTCAAACATTACGCTACCGCTCCTTGTGCCGACTTTCAAATTGCACTTGCAAATTACGTTAAATTAAACCCTGCGCAAAAAGTAATTGTGCGTTGGGGGCGCGGACTGGCCAAATCCACATGGTGCGACCTGATCATTCCCCTGTGGCTGTGGATGCGCGGCGAAATTCACTTCATGGTCATTGTCGGCAACAACTTGGACAAGGCAAAAATGCTGCTTGGCGACTTGCAGGCCGAATTTGAGGCCAACCAACTGTTGAAGCACGATTTTGGTGAGCAGTTGAAGGTAGGCAGTTGGGAAAAAGGATTTTTTCAAACAAAGAGCGGATTTATTGCAAAAGCGCTGGGGATGGGTCAAAGCCCGCGCGGCCTGCGCGTGGGTGCACAGCGCCCTGATTATATCGTATGTGACGACCTCGAAGATAAAGACACTTCGAAAAATCCCAAACGACAGGCAGAGGTGGTAACATGGATTGAACGCGACCTGTTGCCCACAATGGACGGGCCGATACGCCGCTACCTGCATCCGAATAACAACCCATTCCCGTCGAGCATTCAGGGCATACTGGGAGAGCGCCACCCGGAGTGGAAGCTGCACCGGGTGGATGCCTGTCCGGGCGCCAGTCGCCTGCCCCGGTGGGCATCAAAGTATCCAAAAAATTATTATTTACAACTCGAAATTGAACTCGGCACACTTGCGCTGGAGGCAGAATATAATAACAGCCCGCACGTGGAGGGCGCCATGTTTAAGGAGGCGTACATCACCTGGGACAGGATGCCGCATATTAACCACTTTCAGCATCTGTTAGCCTACTGGGACGTGGCATACAGCGACGCCGTCACCGCCGATTGTAACGCTGTCAAATTTTGGGGACTTAAAGGCGACCTCTTTTATTTAATAAAAGCCTTCGTAAGGCAGTGCACAATGGCTGACGCACTGCGCTGGATGTTTGAACTGCAAAAAACATTACCCAAACAAATCTCTTTTTATTATGAAAGCCAGTTTTGGAACGAAGCGTTGAGAATGACCTACAAGGAAGTGCGCAAAGAATATGGATTTGATATTTCGCTAATAAAAGACGAGCGAAAAAAAGACAACAAGTATGACCGCATCCTCACAGAACTTCCCTATTACCAGCAGGGGCGCATGATTTACAATATTAATGAAAAAGCCAATAACGACATGCAGGTGGGGCTGGCGCAGCTCAAAGGCATTGAGCCGGGATATAAGACGCATGATGACAGCCCCGACGCTGACGAGGGCGCGATACACCTGTTAAGCAAACATATTGCCGTGAAAGCGCTCGGAAACGAAGGGGCGTTCAGCGGATACCGGCGAAGCAATAAATTTTAAACACCTTTATATGACATTTAAACAATTCAAACATGAAATCACGCAGGCAATATTAAACATCAGGATAAGGCGCGCTATCCGCCGGGCAAAGCGCTATCACCAGCGCATCGGCGGGCGCGAAAGTGTACACGTATTCATGCAGCGCAAACGCTTCGTTATTCTTACCCGCAGCCATACGCGCAGCCTGATACGAAAAAAAGGGATTTTCAAACCCGGATTAAACTGGTCGGACATCAAGGCGAACGCTATTTATACCATTGAAAAAGATAACTATCCGATAAATTTTACTAAATGTTTATTACACGCAGCGACTTAAACAAAAACCTCTACGCCGAAATCATCGACGCTATTACGCGAAAGGAACCGGGGCGCGAAGAATACGGCATCCGGGCAGCGGAAGAAAAAGTGAAATCATACCTTGCCGGCAAGTATGACCTGGATTGTATTTTTTCAAAAGCAGGCGACGAGCGCAATTTTATGATAGTAGATACCGTGGCGAACATCGCCCTGTACATCATTGCCGACGTGCTGGAACAGATGCCGGTCACCATACAGAACGCCTACGAAAATAGCATGGAGTACCTGAAAGACCTGCAAGCTGGAAAGGCCATGCTGGTGGGTGTGCCCGAACCGACAGACCCCGATACCGGCGAACCGGATACCTATATCCGCTACGGGCAACCCGATAACCGATATTAACGCATATTACACTTACAACAATGGCAGTAAAAAAAACAAAAATAGAGCCGGGCAAAAAGAACTTTGAAAAAATAAAAGTGCTGAACATGACCCTTGCGCCCATCGACCGCACCTATAAAGGCATTGAGCAATGGCGCAACGCGCTACGTAGCGCCGAGAGTATAACCAACCCGCAACGGAAAAACCTGTACGACCTTTACAACGAAATTGCACTTGACCCGCACATGAGCGCCGCCATGACCAAGCGCATACTGAACGTGCTGGAGCGAGAAGTAAAGTTTTTTAATGCCAAAGGTGACGAGGACGAAACGGTTTATAACGTGATTAAACAGCCATTTTTTACCCAATTCCTGACCTATGCTTTAGAGGCAATATTTTACGGCCATTCCTTGATTTATTTCGACAACATTGCCGCCGATGGCGGTTCTTCCTGTTCACTCATACCGCGCCAAAACGTGAAGCCGGAAAAAGGCCTTGTGGTACAGAATTACAG
>JAITSM010000156.1 GCA_031287815.1 Prevotellaceae bacterium | reverse complement strand
GGCAAGTCGTTTGCAGCCCTTCGGGAGGGTTGCCGCACGTGCGGCAAGTCGATTTCAGCCCTTCGGGACGGATGCCGCACGTGCGGCAAGTCAATTTCACCCCTTCGGGAAGGTTGCCGCACGTGCGGCAAGTCGATTTCACCCCTTCGGGAAGGTTGCCGCACGTGCGGCAAGTCGTTTGCAGCCCTTCGGGAGGGTTGCCGCATGTTCGGCAAGTCGATTTCACCCCTTCGGGGCGGTTGCGACACGTGTCGCAAGTCGTTTGCAGCCCATACTATCGGATATTTAACCAATAAACAACTAATAATTATGAAAACATTATCAAACCAAACAACAC
This sequence comes from Prevotellaceae bacterium, assembly GCA_031287815.1. GTDB lineage: Bacteria > Bacteroidota > Bacteroidia > Bacteroidales > UBA932 > JAIRKX01. Next base: position 4,890 of record JAITSM010000156.1, on the reverse strand, counting down.
AAAAGTCCCCCTTCGGGGGATTAAGGGGGTTTCTTCTCCTCCTTCTTTGGGGCGTAGGAGGCTTGTTCGAGGGCTTGTTTGCGCAGGCTACCGTTACGCCGCTCAGTGTAGATTATGACCGCCAACAGGTAACTTTCCGCGTGGCGTGGTCGGGAACTGCCGCCAACAACCGCGTGTGGGTATGGGTGGATTTTTGCCCGGTGGCGGGAACTTCTCCGGGTACATTTGCCAAAGCCGTTATCGGCGGGGCTACGGCTACCGCCGGCAGCATACTGACCGTTGCCGATAATACGCGCGGCTTTTATGTAACCGCCAACCCTTCGACCGTTACCGCCACCCTGAGCAACGCAGTAGGGCGCTTCAACTGGTGCGCCTACGGCAGCGACTACCCGCCCAATGCGAAAGACAAAACCGGCGGCGGCTATGACTTGAAAGGCACGCCGCCGTTTATTGTTACCACTGCTTCCGGCACGGCGGAAGTAAACGCCAACACTTACTCCGGCGGTACCATTACCGCCATCACCGACGCCACCGGCTGTCCGGGCGCGTTGTGCGGAAAGAACGGCGAGGCAGCGGGATTGTTGAATTGCTGCGTTACCGGAACAACGGATTGTAGCGGGATATGCAAGGCTAATGAAACATATACTCTAAATGACGGTGCGTGTACCGGTCAATGCAATGAGGCTTATGTCCAGCTGTATAATCAATGCGATGACGTGATAAATAGCCAATATAGTACTTATGCAAATGAGAAATGCATGAATGGATGTGCGCTAAATTGCGCGAACTGCATGACTGCCTGTCGTAACACTCCATACCCGCACGCGTCTACCTTATGGGGTTCACAATGCTACTGCACTCACATCAAATGCACGGGTAAACCGTACACCTACAAATATCATTTTGCGGTGAGTGACGGAATCTGGACATTAGACACGATAGATGGTTACTGGCAGGATTCCTGCGCCAGCCACGTTGTGTGCAATTAATCTGTCGTAGTAATCAAATAAATTTAAATAGATATAGTATAAAAGCGTTTCAACCAAACGCCACCTTTCTTGCGCCTTGTTCCCCACAGGGCGTCATTAAAGAAATAAAATGTTCTTGACATACAAGACAGGGGGGAAGCTGCCCCCCTGCCGCCATTCGGGAATTTTAAAGTGTTTAAATCTATGAAGGCCTCTTGCCATTATGGGAAATTGTTTGTACATTTGTACTGGTAAGATGAAAAAAAATAAATATTATATAGTATGAAAAAAGTACATAATTTTAACGCAGGCCCCTGCGTACTTCCAAAGCCGGCCATAGCAGCCGGCATTGATGCATTAAAAGATTTTAAAGACAGCGGCATGTCGGTCATCGAAGTGTCGCATCGCGGCAAAGACTGGGAAGCGGTGATGAACGAAACGGAAACGCTGTGGCGGGAGTTGCTGCATATCCCCGGCGGCTACAAGGTGCTTTTCCTTAGCGGCGGCGCCAGCATGCAGTTCCTGATGGTGCCCTACAACCTGATGGAAAGGAAAGCGGCGTACCTCGAAACAGGCGTCTGGGCGAAAAAGGCGTTTAAGGAAGCGCAGATTCTCGGCGGCGACAAGGCGGTGAAAGTGGCTTCTTCGGCCGACAGGAATTATACCTACATTCCCAAAGATTATGTTATCCCCGCCGACGCCGATTATTTCCATATCACAACCAACAATACCATTTACGGCACGGAAATACATACCGACCTCGACAGCCCCGTGCCGCTGGTGGCGGATATGTCGTCCGACATCATGAGCCGCCCGGTGGATGTGTCGAAGTACGGATTGATTTACGGCGGCGCGCAAAAGAATGTGGGCACGGCCGGCGTGGCGTTTGTCATCGTCCGCGAAGATATTCTGGGCAAGGTAACGCGCCCGTTCCCCACGATACTCGATTACCGTACGCACATCCAGAACGGCTCCATGTTCAATACGCCGCCGGTGTTCCCGATTTTGATTATGAACGAAACGCTGAAATGGGTGAAGGCGCAGGGCGGCGTGCAGGGCATCTATAAGCAGAATGTGGAAAAAGCGGCGTTGCTTTACAACGAAATCGACCGCAACAAACTCTTTACCGGCACGGCGGAGAAAGAAGCCCGCTCGCTGATGAACATTTGCTTTGTGATGAACAAGGGGTACGAAAACAAGGAAGAGGCTTTCCTGAATTATGCCAAAGAACGCGGCATGGTCGGTATCAAGGGGCACCGCTCTGTCGGCGGCTTCCGCGCTTCGGTTTATAACGCCTGCCCGAAAGAAAGCGTAGAAGCGCTGGTGCAGTGTATGCAGGAATTTGAAAAAATAAACTGAATAAAAGAAAAATTATGAAAATAGTAGTAGCTACCGAAAAGCCGTTTGCCAAGACCGCTGTGGACGGCATCCGCAAAATCATTGAAGACGCCGGCGGGGAATTGCGCCTGCTCGAAAAATACACCGTTGTTGATGCTTTCTATAATGCGGTGGCGGACGCCGACGGGCTGATTGTACGTTCCGACAAGGTAACGAAAGAAGTTATTGCGGCGGCAAAGCAGTTGAAGATTGTAGTGCGTGCCGGCGCGGGATACGACAACCTTGATTTATCCGCCTGCACGGCGCGCGGTATTGTGGCGATGAATACGCCCGGTCAAAATGCCAATGCCGTTGCGGAGTTGGCCGTTGGGATGATGGTGTATATGGCGCGCAATACCTTCCAGCCGGGCACAGGCTCGGAATTGAAGGGAAAGTCATTGGGCATTCATGCTTACGGAAACGTGGGGCGTTTGGTAGCCGCTATCGGCAAGGGGTTCGGAATGGAAGTGCATGCTTTCGACCCGTTCGTGCCCAAAGAAACTATAGAAAAGGACGGCGTGCAGGTTTGCGCTGATGCGGCGGAGTTGTACAGCCGTTGCCAGTACGTATCGCTGCATATTCCGGCTACCGCGCAAACGAAACAGTCTATCGGCTATGCGTTGCTTTCCGGGATGCCGAAAGGCGCTTGCTTGGTGAATACCGCGCGTAAGGAAGTGATTCATGAAGACGAGCTGCTAAAGGTAATGGAAGAGCGCACCGACTTGAAATATGTGTCGGACATTGCACCCGACAATCACGCCGTATTGCAGGAGAAATTCGGCGTGCGCTATTTTTCCACCCCCAAGAAGATGGGCGCCGAAACCGCCGAAGCCAACATCAATGCGGGACTGGCTGCCGCCCGCCAAGTTGTAAACTTTTTCAAGCACGGAGACAAAACGTTTCAAGTGAATGGATAGTTGAAAGTGGAATTATGAATTATGGATTATGAATTATGAGTGCTGGCGCCAGCCCACTTTTAACTTTCAACTTTCAACTTTCAATTAATCTATGGTAAAGATAAAACCCTTTGCGGCGTTGCGGCCGCCGAAAGAAATAGCAAAAGAAGTGGCTTCGCGCCCTTATGACGTGTTAAACTCGCAGGAAGCAAAAGCCGAAGCCGGCGAGAAATCATTGCTGCATATCATTAAACCGGAAATAGATTTCGACCCGGTTATCGATGAACATTCGCAGGCGGCGTATGATAAGGCGGTAGAGAATTTTTCAAAATGGCAAGCGCGCGGCTGGCTGAAACAGGATGATAAGGAGAAGTACTACATTTATGCGCAAACCATGAACGGCCGCACCCAGTATGGCCTGGTGGCCGCCGCCCATGTGGATGACTACCTCGAAGGCCGCATCAAAAAGCATGAACTGACGCGCAAGGATAAAGAGGAAGACCGCATGATACACGTGCGCATCCAGAATGCCAACGTGGAGCCGGTATTCTTCGCCTACCCCGATGTGCCGGAAATGAACGCCCTCGTGAAGGAAATCACGGAAAATGAAAAACCGGAATATGATTTTGTATCGGAAGACGGCTTCGGGCACCACTTCTGGGTGATGGAGGACGATGCGCGCATAAGGCAAATCACGGCGCTGTTTGCCAAAATCCCGGCGCTGTACGTAGCCGACGGGCATCACCGCACCGCCGCCGCCGCATTAGTGGGACAGGAGAAACGCAGGAACAACCCCCGCCATACCGGCGAGGAAGAATACAATTATTTCATGGCGGTGATTTTCCCTGAGAGCCATCTGAAGATTATCGACTACAACCGCGTGGTAAAGGATTTGAACGGGCTACCCCCCCCGCAGTTCCTCGAAAAACTAAGCGCGGCGTTCGACGTGGAGGAGAAGGGAACAGCGGAATATAAACCGGCGCGGCTGCACAACTTCTCGATGTACATTTCCGGCAGGTGGTATTCGCTCACCGCCAAACCCGGCGCCTACAACGACAGCGACCCTATCGGCGTGCTGGACGTAACGGTGCTTTCGGAATGGGTGTTCAATAAAATCCTGCATCTCGGCGACCTGCGCACGTCCAAACGGATTGATTTCGTAGGCGGCATACGCGGGCTCGGCGAATTGAAGAAGCGCGTGGACAGCGGCGAGATGGCCGCTGCCTTTGCCCTCTACCCGGTGTCGATGAAACAGCTTATCGACATTGCGGATTCCGGCAATATCATGCCGCCGAAAACTACGTGGTTTGAGCCCAAGCTGCGCAGCGGACTGACGATACATAAGCTTTCGTAAATACGCGCAGGAAGTTTTTGCGCGGCTATCAGGTACGGTTTTCACCGGTATCATATTCCTTTTTTTTACTACCTTTGCAACGGTTAATACTTACGACTATGGCACGCTATCTTGATCCCAAAAACGATTTGACGTTTAAGCGCATCTTCGGAGAGCATCCCGACTTGCTCATCAGCTTTCTCAATGCCCTGATGCCGCTGGCGCCCGGACAGCTGATAGAAAGCCTGGCCTACCTCTCGCCCGAACAGGTGCCCGAAAACCCGGCCAAGAAAAACTCTATCGTAGACGTTCGCTG
>JAITSM010000140.1 GCA_031287815.1 Prevotellaceae bacterium | reverse complement strand
CGAGTAGCACCCCCCCTGCAGGGCTGCAAGCGACTTGCTACTCGTGTAGCAACCCTCCCGAAGGGCTTCGGCATGCTTGCAACAAAGTGGGAAACCGTCCCCGAGGGCTCGGCGGGACTTTCAACTCGTGTTGGAAGTGAAAAAATAGACATTTGAACTGTTTTCATTGTCCGCCCGGATATACGACCACGCCGGAGGATGCCGCCGGCTCGCCGGTGCCTGTGTTGTACACAGGAATATTTTCCACGTTCGACGTGGTTGTTTTTTGCGTTGCACAACTTGTTACCATCAGCAACAGCAAGAGGAAAAGAAGAATTTTTTTCATAATTTTTTACTTTTAAATTGTTGTTGTTTTTTGCAGCCTTTGGGGTTGTTTCAAACACAAACTTTTTAATATAAACAACCCCTTGCTGCGATTTTTTATTCGCTGCCATTTATTGCAGAAAGTTTTACTTAACTTTTTCTGCAACTCTTTTCTTTAACTTTTATGGTAACTTTTTCCTGATTCCACTAAAAAACCAAGAGTGGAAGAGATTGCTGTACTTATTGAAAACTGAGGTTCAGGAAAACCCAACAAGCAAATAAGTATAACAACCTACGTCCACTCTTGGAATGGTTGCTTTACTTATATTCATGCTTGTTTGAAATTTTCCTGATTTCAGTTTTCCGGCTGAATAAAAGTTAAAGCGATATATATTTTTATATCGTTCTACAGAATGTCAATGAGCAAGTATAACCGCTGCAAATATAAAACAATATTTTTTATCTACAACTATTTTTTGAAAAAAGTTTTTTGTTGCGTTAGTTGAATGCCTAATCTCCGCAAAAAATGCGGAAAATAAGTTGTATATTTGCCGCATAAACGGAAGGAATATGGCTAAATATATTTATCACTATCCGGAATGGCCTTATTTTTCATGGGACGACAGGGCTATTGCCACCGTATTCGGCGAAGTGCGCCACCTGCAAGGAAAACTGCTGGGGCAAATGAATGCATTGGGCTTTGCCATGCAAACGGAAGCCGCCCTTGCCACATTGACGCTCGATGTCTTGAAATCGTCGGAAATTGAGGGCGAGCGATTGAACTATGAACAGGTGCGTTCTTCTATTGCACGACGGCTGGGAATGGATGTGGCAGGCTTGGTTCCGTCGAGCAGGCATATAGACGGGGTCGTGGAAATGATGCTGGACGCAACCCAAAACTACCGCGAGCCGCTTACGGACGAACGGTTATTCGGCTGGCATGCGGCGTTGTTTCCTACCGGACGGAGCGGGATGTATAAAATTGATGTGGGGCGTTACCGCACCGGAGAAATGCAAGTGGTCTCGGGCGCTATGGGGAAGGAAAAAATTCATTACGAAGCGCCCCCTCCGGCAATAATCCAAAAAGAGATGACGAGGTTTTTGTATTGGCTCAATGATGCAAAAGCTGTTTTTTCCCCGCAGCAAAAAAGCGCCGACCCTGTATTGAAAGCGGCTGTGGCGCACTTGTGGTTTGTAACCATTCATCCCTTCAACGACGGCAACGGACGGATAGCAAGGGCTATTTCGGATATGCTGCTGGCGCGTTCCGATGAAAATCCGCAACGGTTTTATAGCCTGTCTAACCAAATCCTTGCCGAACGGAAAAAATATTATGAAGTTTTGCAGAAAACGCAACAGGGCAACGGAAATATCACCGAATGGATGGACTGGTTCCTGCATTGCCTGAAGCGCGCACTGCTGGCTACCGAAGACTCTTTGCAGCATGTTTTGCGTAAAGCGGACTTTTGGAAAACACACAGCCATACTTCCATGAACGAGCGGCAACGATTGATGCTTAATAAACTGCTGGACGGCTTTGAGGGAAAACTCCAATCCTCCAAGTGGGCGAAGATAACGCATTGCTCGCAGGATACGGCTTTGCGGGATATTAAGGATTTAATGGAAAAAGGTATTCTGAAACAGGATTTGCAAAGCGGCCGCAGCACCAGTTATATTCTTAATTAGAAAAACTGTCTATAGCCACCTACTCCCCGACTTCCTACTTTGTCGCCAGCAGCCCGTCGATGACGGAGCGGGTAAATCCGCCGTTTTCCATAGCGTCGAGGCCTTTCAGGGTTACGCCGCCGGGAGTGGTTACCTTGTCGATTTCCGCCTGCGGCCGGCTGCCGTTGGCTTCAAGCAGGGCAAGCGCGCCTTCCATCGTTTTCATCACAATGCGCAATGACTTATCCTCATCTAAATTCAACGCTTTCCCGCCCTGCATGGCGGCGTCGATGTAGCGCAGGGCATAGGCGATGCCGGCGGAAGAGAGGGCGGTGCAGGCCGTCATCTCGCTTTCTTCTACGTCAAAAATTTCGCCCAGCGCATGGAAAAGCGTACGCACCTGCTCGTCGTGCGCCGCAGAGGTGTTGCGCCGCGTGATGAACGATACGCTTTTGCCCAATGAAATGGCGGTGTTGGGGATGACGCGGTAAAGTTCCACCGCGCCCAACGCGGCGACCGAAAGGTACTGCTCCAGCCGGGCAAAAGTAACGCCGGCGGCAATCGATACTACGGCCTGCTTTTTACGGTCGAGCGCGCCGGAAATTTCGCCCATCACTTTTTCCACCAGCCAAGGCTTCACGGCCACAATAACCAAATCGGCGCCCTGAACGGCGCGGGCATTATCGGCGGTATAGCCGGCAAAAATATTTTTACGGATAAATTTCTCCTCAAAATTCGGATGCGGGTCGGACGCCGTAATGTGGGCGGGCTTTACAACGCCTTTCCTGACCGTCCCTTCAAGAATGGCGCCCCCGATGTTTCCTGCGCCGATAATAGTAATTTTCATAGTGCTTGACTGATTTAATACGACGCAAAGATAACGTTATTTCTTTAACAAATAATAAACCGTAATTCAAAAAAATGTTATACCTTTATGATTAATTTATCCTTAGTTGCAGATGAAAAAGACTTTTATTATTACGTTATTCCTTGTCGGAATGTGGCTCCTCCCGGCGGCTACGGGCTATGGGTGCACTTCGGCTATATTCACCGGGAAGGTTACCGCCGACGGGCGGCCGCTCCTCTGGAAACACCGCGACACCGACGATATAAACAACCGGATGGCTTTTTTTTCTACCGGGAAATACGCTTTTCTCGCCCTGCTGAACAGTTCCGACACCAGCGCTACCGCATGGACCGGCAGCAACAGCGCGGGCTTTTCCATTATGAACACCGCCTCCTACAACCTCAAAGACGACGACATTGAAGAAATGGACAAAGAGGGGGAACTGATGTACAAAGCCCTCTCGGAATGCGCTACGCTGGCCGACTTTGAGGCGTTTCTCGACCATTACCCGCGCCCGATGCGGGTGGAAGCCAACTTTGGCGTGATTGACGCGCAGGGGGGCGCCGCCTATTATGAAGTAAACAATACGCAATGGGTGAAAGTGGATGTGAACGACCCGAAAATCGCCCCCAACGGATTCCTGGTCTACACCAATTTTTCCTATACCGGGCGGTTTGGCGAAGGCATGGGATATATCCGCTACCATACCGCAATGGAAATTATCCTGCCGCAGGCGCCCCTCCGGAATATCACGCCCCAGTGGATTTTCCACCACCTCTCGCGTTCTTTCCGCCATTCGCTGATGGGTATCGACCTGCGTGACGACCTGTCTCCAAAAGCCTCCGGCTGGGTCTATGACCAGGATTTTATTCCACGCAAATCCACTTCCGCCTCGCTGGTCATCCAGGGCGTCAAGCCGGGCGAGCGCCCGGAAATGACGACCCTTTGGGTCATACTGGGCTACCCGCCGGTGGGCGTAGCCGTGCCCATGTGGGTAAAGGCCGGCGAACGCCAGCCGGCGCTGCTCTGCGAAAGCCCTGTTCCCCGCCATGCCCGGCTATGCGACCATGCGCTCGCGCTCAAAAGCAAGGTATTCCCCCTGACGCGCGCCAATGAAAAAAAATATCTTTACTTCCCCGCCCTCCACAACCCCTCCGGCGACGGGTTGATGCAACAGGTAGAGCGGGTCGAAGCCGCCATTTTCGACTCCTACCGCCACCCTGTGGAAAAATGGCGGGAAAACGGCATTGACCTGAAAGAATTGAAAAAGCTTAACGCCGCAACAGAAGAGTTATTGGCTTCGGGCTACCTTTCGATAGAATGAACAATGTTTTGTACCTTTGTGCATCATTTCAGGATAAATATGAAAAAACGTACACGTTTTTGCAGGAAGCCGGTCAACGAGTCATTAACATTTAACGCTTAGTGTATATGTCGCAGGAAAGAAGTTTAAAACGCTACATCTGGCTGGTGGATACTATTCGCCGCTACCAGCCCATCACTTATGCGGAACTGGAAGCGAAAATCGTTCAAAGCGGGCAATTCGACAAGGGAGATATTATGTTTTCGGAACGTACGTTCTTCCGCGACGCCAACGCGATTGAATCTATTTTCGGCATCGTGCTGTTTTTTGACCGCAAAACAAAAGGCTACTACATCAAGGAAGCGCAAAGCAAGGAAGAACAGCACATGCTCGACTGGATGCTGCACACGTTCCGCCATGCCAATGTGCTGGAAGTATACCGCGACCAGGCAAAACATATTCTGCTGGAGCCGCCGCCGAAAGGAAACGAACACCTGTCGGCCATTCTGGAAGGAATACGGCACGACGATATACTGGCGTTGGCATTAAAACGGTTCCGCACCTTCAAAGTCGTTACGATAGACATTATCCCGTATTTCGTGCGGCTGTTCCGGCAGGAATGGTACTTGGTGGCAAGGGATTTGAAGAAAGACCTCGTGCGGATTTTCCCGCTGGACAAGATTGCCGATATTACGAAAACCGGCGAGAAATTCGAGCTTCCCGAAGATGAAGATTATCCCGAAGTGGCGACTTTTTTCAAGGATTATTTCGGCGTCATCATGGATGAGGGCGCCTCCCGGGAAACTATCCGGCTCAGGGTTTCCGGCGACACGGCAAAGCAATTGCAGCTAATGCCGCTGCATTCGTCGCAGGTGGAAGTAGAGGCAACGGACGGGTATACCGTTCTCTCCGTGCGGTTGCACCCCACGCCTGATTTTATACAGGAATTGTGTCGTTACGGAAACGGGTTACAAGTATTGTCCCCAGCGTCCGTGAAAGAAAAAGTAGTTGCTTTCGCCCAGTCGATTTTGGATAATTATAACGATTGAGAAAAGTAGGAACGGATAAGCTTCGTGCAATAACATCCAATGTTTTTTTTTATAAAAAGAGGTTGGAAGAACACTTATAAAGATGAAATAAATTTATCCGTCAATAAAAAGTAATGTGCCGGAAAATATGAAAAAGATAATTACACTTTTATTTTTTTTGTCTATTGCGCTGCAGTTGGTTGCACAGGAGTTGGAACCCGACTATAAAATTGTTCCCGTCCGTAAAAAAGTAAACGAAATAAAATACAATAGCTCCTACGAATCGCCACTGGCCAACTATGTGGCGCGGATTTATGCATTAGCACGGCAAAAAGATTGGCCTGTCCCTTCCGAAATGATGTGCCTGTCGGCAGGCGATGCGCATCCGGTAGCCTCGCCGGAGTTCGCAAATAAATTGCTGAATACGCTTATCGAAGAAGTTATCATCTACAAAGATTCCGTGAGCGGAGTAGTACGCAGAGAGCCGGATAACTCGATATTGGTAATCGGCTGGTCTGTTATGGAGCATGGCCAGTGGAAGGCCACCGGTGAGGGCGTCTACTTTACCGGAAATCCGGCAGATGCCCGGCAAGAAATTATCCGGCAAGCCAAGGCAAAATTACCGACATTACGCAAATATTACCGGCAGGTTAACGTACCGGCCGACACCGCAGCATTTATGAATTACTTGCAGCAAGCCGGAACGTCGCCGAAAAAATATTTATTGGAAAAATTGTCGCACTATCCCCTTGTTATATATGGTGAAATTCATCGTCGCAAAGTATCGTGGGATTTGCTGAAAGAGACGCTGCATGATCCCGCTTTTTCCCACGTATGCGGTACCGTATTTATGGAATTGCCTACCCACATCCAACCGCTTTTCGACCAATTCTTCCAACTCGACACGCTGAACACGGACATCGTCCTCGATATTTTAAGTTGCGAGCAAATGTATGGCTGGCAGGATAGAGGAATGTATGAGTTTATCATAGAAATTTGGAAATTAAACAGGCAAATACAAAATAAAATACAAATTATTGCAACGGATTCTCAAATACCGTTTGATTCTCTGCAAACCCGCGTAGACTATGAGTTTTATTGCGAACATAACATGTGCGACCGCGACAGTACGATGGCCAATGCGATAGGAAACCTGCTAAAAGCCAAAACTGATGCACGCAATTGCCTTTTTGTAGTAGGGAGTAACCATGCCCGCAAATCGTCTCCGGACAGGCCGGTGAAAGCGGGAACGCTGCTGGCGGAACGACTGCCGCAAACCTCTATGTTTTCAATAATGACCCACAGTATGATTAGCGACAACATCAACTGCTGCGGGCAAATCAGGTACGGGCTGTACGATTATCTATTTGAACGCAACGGTAACAAGCCAACGGCTTTCGACCTTGCGGGCAGTCCTTTTGGTAAAGAGCCGTTCGATGCCCTGCAAGAAGTGAGATATAACCCCACCAGTGGCAACTATGAGGATTTCTACGATGGATACATTTTTCTCGCGCCACTGCAAGATGAGGAATATGATTACACCTTATACGAATTGTTCACTGATGAATTTGTGGCGGAACTGAAACGCCGCGCCACTATTTCCGGCAGCAAAAACGCGTGGTACGGCATTCCAACCGACAGCGTTACCAAAGAAAAAATTATCGAAGCCATTGAATCGGAAAAGAAAGGACAAAACAATAAACGCTTTTATTTTAATTTTTAATTGAACCCTTTTCGCATGCTCATCCATCAACGCTATGAGCTGCTATTCCATCGATGATTTTTACATTCCCAGAAATGCTTCCTCCCGCTACACATTGAACCGGAAGTGCATGATGTCGCCATCCTGCACAACATAGTCCCTGCCCTCCACCGCCAGTTTCCCGTTTTCGCGGCAGGCCGTTTCGGAGCCGTATTTCACATAGTCGGCATATTTGATGACTTCGGCGCGGATAAATCCTTTTTTAAAGTCGGTATGGATGATTCCCGCCGCCTGCGGCGCTTTCGTGCCTTTGACGTACGTCCATGCGCGGACTTCGGGCTCGCCGGCGGTGAAGTAGGTCTCAAGGTTGAGCAGCCCGTACGCCGCCCGGATCAGGCGCGCCGCGCCGGATTCGGGCAATCCCATTTCCTGCAAAAAGAGTTGGCGTTCTTCAAACGTTTCCAGCTCGGCAATTTCCGCTTCGGTTTTAGCCGCCACCACCAGCAGGTCGGCCTGTTCTTCGCGAATAGCTTCGCGCACCTGCTCGACATACAGGTTGCCTTTCACCGCCGAAGATTCCTCCACATTGCATACATACAACACCGGTTTATCGGTCAGCAGGAACAGGTCATGCGCCAGCTTGCGGTCTTCGGCGTTGTCGAGCGCGACGGTACGCGCCGACTTTCCCTGCGCCAACGCGGATTGGTATTTCAGTAAAATTTCATACAGCCGTTTGGCATTTTTGTCCCCGCCTGTCTGCGCCTGTTTCTGCACGCGGCTGATACGGCTTTCTACCGTTTCCAGGTCTTTCAATTGCAGTTCGGCGTCGATAATTTCCTTGTCGCGCACCGGGTCTACCGAGCCGTCCACATGTACCACATTGTTGTCGTCAAAGCAGCGCAACACATGCAGGATGGCATCGGTTTCGCGGATATTTCCCAGAAACTGGTTGCCCAGCCCTTCGCCTTTGCTGGCGCCCTTCACCAGTCCGGCAATATCCACTATTTCGACGGTAGTAGGGACAACGCGCCGGGGTTTTACCAATTTTTCCAATACCGTCAACCGTTCATCGGGCACGGTAATAACGCCCATATTCGGCTCGATGGTACAAAACGGGAAGTTGGCCGCCTGCGCCCGCGCACTGCTCAAACAGTTAAATAACGTTGATTTTCCTACATTGGGCAAGCCCACTATTCCACATTGTAATGACATGATAAGTTATGAATGATGAATGATAAATGATGAGTTATGGAGGATGAGCGTTGTGACAACAGTTTACTCATTGTTCGGCTTATTGTATAAATCAAAAGAATTACGTTTCGTTAACATTCGCTATTTTTTACAAATGTACAAAATTATTTCCTTTGTTTATGGAATAGCGAAGGGATTTTTTGAGTTAAAAGTGATGGGTGAAGCGTTCCGGCGATAGCCAAGTCAGACCTCAGACCTCCTACATAAAAAAACCGCCGGCATGTTTCCATACCGGCGGTTTTCATTAGTTATCTCCCCCCGTCCCCCTCCGAAGGAGCTACCGTTTATACACAACTTTAGTCAGTATCGTTGACGGCTGACTACTTTATATTAAGTGGTGTATAAACGCTAGTTCTATTGCCGTCGGCTTTAGCCGACGGTCTAAAGAGGCTTCTTCTCAGATGGGCTTTAGCCATAATAAACCTGGGCTAAAGCCCGAA
>JAITSM010000007.1 GCA_031287815.1 Prevotellaceae bacterium | reverse complement strand
CGCGAACACGACTGGCGCCTTCTTTAATGTGCTAATGTGACTAATGTGCTAATGTGACTAATTGGGCTGGCGCCGGAGGGCGGTAGGCAGTTGAAAGTTGAAAGTTGAAAGTTGAAAGTTGAAAGTTGAAAGTTGAAAGTTGAAAGTGAGCTGGCGCCAGCTAATTAGTCACATTAGCACATTAAGAAATTAGTCACATTAAGAAATTAGTCACATTAGCACATTAAGAAATTAGTCACATTCTCCATTAAATAAGCCCGCAGGGCTGCTCCATTCTCAATTGTTTTTTGTACATTTGCAAGCAAAATTTAATTAATTGAATTATGAATTATGAATTTAAATAGCACCCATAACTCATAACTCATAACTCTTAATTCATAATTCCTTTATGACACTTATAAAATCTATTTCCGGTATTCGCGGAACGGTGGGCGGGACAGCGGGGGAAGCGCTGACGCCGGCAGACCTTGTGAAATTTTCGGCGGCTTATGCCGGCTGGCTGCGGCAACGCAGGGAGGGAAGGCTGAAGGTGGTTGTCGGCCGTGATGCACGTATTTCGGGCGAGATGGTGCAGCGTATTGTCTGCGGAACGCTGATGGGCTGCGGCGTGGACGTGGCCTATCTGGGGTTGGCGACTACGCCGACCACCGCGATGGCGGTTACGTACGAACAGGCCGACGGGGGCATTATCCTCACGGCGTCGCACAATCCGGCGGAATGGAATGCGCTGAAATTACTGAACAGCGAAGGCGAGTTCTTGGACGCCGCCGACGGCAAAGCCCTGCTGGAGCTGGCGGAACAGCGCGGCTGTGTTTTTGCGGACGCGGGTGCACTGGGAACGCTAACGGAAAACAGTACGTACACCGACCGGCATATAGAAGCCGTTCTTAATTATCCGCTGGTCGATGTGGATGCGATTTACAGGGCGGGTTTCAAGGTGGTGGTGGACGCCGTAAATTCGGTGGGCGGCGTGGCCGTCCCGAAATTACTGGCGGCGCTGGGGGTGGAGACGGTCCCGCTGTTTTGCGAGCCTACCGGCCGGTTTGCACATACGCCCGAGCCGTTGCCGGAAAACCTATGGGAGTTATCTAAAAAGACCGTAGCGGAAAATGCACAATTGGGCATTGCCGTTGACCCCGACGTAGACCGCCTGGCGCTGGTTTGCGAAGACGGCACGATGTTCGGCGAAGAATATACGCTGGTAGCCGTAGCCGATTACGTGTTGTCGCACCGGCCGGGCAACACCGTGTCCAATCTATCGTCGTCGCGGGCTTTGCGCGATGTAACGGAGGCGCGCGGCGGCAGCTATTTCGCCTCCGCCGTAGGCGAAGTAAACGTAGTGGCCGAAATGAAACGGGTGAACGCCGTCATCGGCGGCGAAGGCAACGGCGGCGTCATCATGCCCGATTTCCACTATGGGCGCGACGCGTTGATTGGCGTGGGGTTGTTCCTGTCGCACCTGGCGCGCAAACAAATTTCCTGCGCGCAGTTGCGCGACAGTTACCCGGCTTATTTTATCTCCAAAAATAAAGTGGAGTTTATGCCGGATACCCCCATTGATGCACTGCTGGAGAAGATGAAGAAACAGTATTCCTCGCAACGCATTACCGATATTGACGGCGTGCGTATTGATTTCGACAGGGAGAAAAAATGGGTGCACTTGCGTAAATCCAATACCGAACCGATTATCCGCATTTATGCCGAAGCCCCCGGCGCCGCACAGGCAGACGCGCTGGCCGCAGAAGTCATGAAAAGTATGAGGTATGAAGTATAAGGTGGCTGGCGCCAGCAACTCATGACTCACAACTCACAACTAATTAAAAAAAATGAAACGAACCAAACAACCTTCCATCCTTTGTTTCCGGAGGTGGAAGCGAAAGCCCTATGCCGCTTTCGCAAGCTTAGGAAAAGTAGTTAAAATCGGCGTGATTTGCGTGGCGTACTCGCTTATCGTCATGCGCGCACAGCCGGCGCTGGCGCAAAGCGCGCCGGGCGTCATCGCCCAGGATACGCTGCGCGAACTGGACGAAGTGTCTGTTACCGGCGAGCGACCTCCGCGCTTCCGCTCGCTGATGCACGTGGTCGCCGTTATCTCCCGCAGCGACATTGAGCGGGCGGCTGTCCAAAACCTCTCCGACCTGCTGCGCTACGTCGAAGGCGTCGACATCCGTGCACGCAGCCCCCAAAATGTGCAGGCCGACATTTCCCTCCGCGGCGGCACTTTCGACCAAACGGTCATCCTCCTCAACGGCGTAAACATCACCGACCCGCAAACCGGCCATCATTCCCTGAACATCCCCGTGAACCTGGAAAATGTAGTACGCATCGAAGTGCTGCAAGGCCCCGGCGCGTGGACATTCGGCGCGGTGGCTTACAGCGGCGCGATTAACATCGTTACCGGATTGGAAGATGCATCCGGCATTACCGTCGGACTGGTGCAGGGGATGCACAAGTTCCAAAATTATAACGCCGCCGGGGCAATAGCGGTAAAGAACTTCCGCGCCGCCGTGTCTGCCGGTAAAAGCAAAAGCGACGGCTTCTCCGCCAACACCGATTTTGATATTGATAACCTCTATGCGCAACTGCGCTATACCGCGCCCCACGGCGTTATCAACGGGCAGTTCGGTTACCAGAACAAGGATTTCGGGGCGAATAATTTCTACGGCCCGGAATATCCTACCCAGTATGAGCATACGCGCACCTTCCTGTCGAGCCTGCAATACACCATCGACCGGCGCCGGTGGGGCGCGGCGGCTACCATTTACCACCGGCAGCACCAGGACCGGTATGAACTCTTCCACAGCAACCCCGCCTCGTGGTACGCCGGCCCCAACTATCACCGCACCGATGTCGCCGGGGCGCTGCTACAGTTTGATTATATCAGCAAATGGGGAACTACTGCCGCCGGAATGAATTTCCGGTACGAACATATTTACAGTAATAATCTGGGCGATTCACTGGCCGCGCCCGTAGCCATCAAAGGCGAAGACGCTTTTTATATACAGGGGAAAAACCGTAACCACCTCAGCGGATTTTTGCGGCACACGCTGCATGTGCAAAAATTCCACGCTACCCTCGGCTTGATGGGCGCGGGAAACAATGCGTTCGGCTTCCGCCTGTATGCCGGCGGCAACCTGGCGTATGACTTCACCCCCCGCTGGCAGCTGAACGCCGCCGCCAGCAACAGCTACCGCCTGCCGACGTTTACCGACTTGTATTACCACGCCGGCAACCAGCGCGGCTCGATCGATTTAAAACCCGAAGAAGCCATCAACGGGGAGCTGTCCCTGCGTTACCGCAACGGCTTCTGGAGCGCGGCGGCGCTGGGGTTTTTTCGCTACGGCTACCAGACCATCAGCTGGGTGAAAAAGGAGGATAATTTATGGTATGCGGAAAACATTGCCGACATTGCCACTTACGGCGGCCACCTGCAAATAGCCTACGCCCCGCAACAGCGGTTTTTGAAGAAGGTCGCGCTGCACTATGCCTATTTATACGCCGACCCGAAACTGGATGAATCCGTAAGTTATACCATTGAACAGATGAGCCACCAGTTTACCGGGACGTTGCAACACGGCATCTGGCGGCAGCTGGCGGCGGCGTGGCACTGGTCTTACCGGCAACGCGCCGGCGTGTACGAACCCTATAATACCGCAACCAAGCAGCGGGACGCGCCCACGGCCTTTGCGCCCTTTTGGCTGTGCGACCTGAAAATTTACTGGGAGAACCAACACTACACCGTTTTTGTAGAAGCCACCAACTTATTCGACCGCCACTACTCCGATTTCGGCAACATCCCGCAACCCGGCCGCTGGGTAAAAGCAGGAATTACGGTGAAAATGGGCTACGGTGAACGGACTGCCCACTGAAAACTGCCTGCTGCCTTCCGGCGCCAGCACTTTTAACTTTTAGTTTTTAGTTTTTAACTTTTAGTGCTGCTATCAGGGGTGCCCTGAACAGGGTGATGCGGATAGATTAACTGTTAGATTCCTGTTTTTCAGCTGTTACGGCGGCGGCGAGCGGCGCGGCGGATTACGGCCAACGGTCAACGGCGCCGTTGACCGTTGGCCGTAATCCATTCACCGTTCACCGTTCGCTCTCTTGGCTCAGCAATTTCAGTATTTTTGTTCGCGTTTGCCGGAAGTTTCCAATGCTGCAGTCATAGCTGTCAAATTTCAACACAATAAATTTCGCTATTTCTTTTGCTTTTTCAGGATATTTCTGCTCCAGCAATTTCAATAATTCATAGTCGGCTATTCCATCGCGCATAGCTTCTAATCGAATAGAGCTGTATACTTTATTATACCCCGGGTAAACAATATAGGTATCGCCGGCAGGCCACACCATGTTAGCGGTTGGATGATGATAGGCTGCTTCTCCCGGCGTTTGGAGATGCCAGTGATTGAAGCCCCAGTGGAGATAGCCTGTGATATTGAATCTGTAATTAATCCAGTGCAAAATACGCATTTGAAGCAGTGGTAATTCTATGAAGCGGTTGGCATAATTTCCCTGAGGCGTAACGCAGGTATAAAACCATACTTCCGCTCGCTTTTGCTGTTCTTGAAAGAAGGCATAGTCTTTATTCAGATTGTGTAATACCGGCACCCAAATATCTACGGAATTAGCTAATTTGTTAGATACGACCGCATCGATAACTTTTATTTCGGGCGCTAAGCGGTGTAGAAATTCCGATATTTGTATATACGATTTGGCGGCGGCATCTCCGGGCTCGTCCGAAATGTGTTGAATATACATTTTATCCCAGCCTTTATTCCTCAGGTGATGGTATAACGCCGGAAAAAATTGCGTGAGGAAGGCATGTAACGTGTCGTTTTCTAAAGGCTGTTGCTTTATCGTGTCCATGCGAAAAACCGTCGATTCGCCCGGCGCCGCGCTTTTAACAGGGTAAGTAACGCCAATAGGGCTTTTGTAATCTCCTTCTACTATATGCCCACCCAGGTAACCGCCTTCTATACGTTTAAGGCCGCCTTCGCGTATAAAGAATTCCACCATGTTATCGAAGTCGGTGAAATCGAAAGAATAATTAAGCCCGTCTATTTTATATTTACAAAACTCCAGGGGAGATATAAGATAGGTGTTCTGACCGTGCGAACCCATGGAATTGGCAAGTATTTTCAGCAATTCCCAATAACGGTCGGAAAATCGAACAACAGGTTCTTGATTATTCATATAAGCCAAAGCAGTAGAAGAATTGAAATGGTTGGTTACCCATAATGTTTGTTCCGGCAATACCACATCATATACTTTCGCGTATATTTGCTTTTTTATGGTAAATTTTTTTCCATTTACTATTCCCGAAAACGATAGCGTGGCAGCATATATACCCGGCGATGCATCTTTTGGAATAGGATAAGTAATCCATACCGGCTGGTTGGATAAAGAGGCTACGTCAATAGATTCGATGTCGAATAATTGGTCGGGAAAATAGCCTGATGGGGATAACAGCCTGTCTTTTGAAGGCAAATCGGAGTACTGCCCTAAGCGCACATAGCCGACAAATGCTTTTAAAGCAGGGGGAATTTTATTATTCTCCTTCGTTAAGTTCAGCGCTTCTATTTTCAAATTTTTTATCGAGTAGATACTTCTAAGCACAAATTGAAAAGTGGCCGTTTCTCCTTTTGCCACCTCCATCGTGTCGTTTTTTTCTTCAAAATAGGTGAATTCTTTCAATATCTTGTCTAAGTGATCGAGTTGTACACACATTATTTCATCATTAGTTGCCTGAGCGTAACCGCTTTGCTGGGAAATAAAAATTGCGAATGCAAAAAGGCAATATTTATAGATAATTTTCGTAAACATATAGAATCAGTTTAAATTTTATTTTTCATTTGATAAATTAATTCCATCCCGGTGTTTGAGTGAGCGTATATCCCTGGTCTTTGTATAAGTCGATTTGTTGTTTGCCTACAGGCGACGAATATACACGGTCGGTAAAATCATCTCTGTCGGCCACGCTTACCGGCAAATAATAGCCGACCATATCTGCTTCATTCGATCCGTCGAATGTAACAATGGTTCCGTCCTCTTTTTGTACCTTGGTGATATTAACATCCGTAACTTCAACTAAAGCGGAGATTTCCTTCGGAATATCTACCCAGATGCCTTTCAGAATGTCGGGATTTTGAGATCCTTTCATATAATTTATCTTTTTCCAGCGTTTAATATCTAATAAACGGGAAGGTTCCATGTACAATTCTACGCGGCGTTCGCGGCGGATTTCCCACAATAATTGCGGAACGTCCGTATCCCGGGCGGGATCGTCCGGCAACGCAGACAAAGACATTGGAGGCATTTTATTTATTCCTTTAGCAATGGCTTCAGGCGCTAATGGCCGGTCGCGCAAAATATTGATGCTTTTATCTATATCCGACTGGGTAACGGCGCTACCACCCATTGTTGCCAGTTCTGCTTTTGCTTCTATCCAGTTCATAAGAATTTCTCCATAGCGTATTACAGGGGCATCATTGGTACAGGTATTGCTTGTATATTTGGCAGGAGCCGGTGATAATGTGGGGCCTATTCTATCTATAAATTTAGCTGTAGCCAGTAATGCTGCCGCCCTTTCGCTCAGCTGTGGATGAAAATATGCTTCGAAACGCGGGTCGCGGGTTTTAATTAAATTCTGGAGGTTGAATTTACCGGCATCTGCTACGCCCGAATTTTGCCAAACATTTCCATCGTTACAGAGAAACGCTTTTACAAGATTGAGATTTGCGGATTTGTCCTGTGTTTCGTAATTATTATTATAAGCAGCTACGCAGTGCATGACTACACCGGCTTCATAATGCCGGTACAGGATACATTCTTTATTGCCCGCCAAATTTTCGGAACCAAAAAGTGAACGGACATCCGTATCTATTGCATATTTGCCCGCATTCATTAAATATTCTGAAGCTTCTATCGCAAAGTCCAGGAATTTCGTTGCCCGCGCGTTGTCTCCGTTATGGTATTTTTGCCAGGTGCCTTCAAATAGCATCCACCGTGAAACAAAAGCGGCAGCTATATACCGGTTCAAATATTGGTTTCCGTCATTTTCCCGGAGATTTTGGAGAACGTATTTGAATTCGTTATATACATTATCCATTACTTCGTTGCGGGGCGTGCGGTCTTTGTACATAATGTCCTTTTCTGCATTGGTATATTCCCGTTCAAAGTAAGGCACATCGCCAAAGACGCTTACCAGCCGGCAATAGTCTAAGGCTTTGAAAAACCGCGCCACTGCTAACCAATGGTTGCTGGCTTCTTCTGTAAGGATGTCCTGCATCTTTGTTTCGATACGGTTGGCCATCAGGTTGGCTTTCCGTATCCAGGCAAAATACCAGGTGGGGCCGGCGTATTCTGTCAGCCATGCCGCTCCTGTAGTAGTAGCAACACTAGAACCTCTTGATTCAGGTATGCTGGTTTCAAACAGGGTTTGCACACCTTCAGACACGACGTCGTCGCTAAAAACGTAGCCTTTGAAGTGGGAATAATCCAATGTCCAATTGGAATTGTAACCTACAAAAAATTGCGTGTAGAATTCATTGGCAAACAAGCGCAAATTGCTTTCCTGGAACCAGTAGGTTTCGTCATCCGGGTTATTGAGTTGCTGACGATCCAGCAAGTCGTTGCAATTCCACAAAAGGAATAAGGGGAACAGTGCAAACAGTAATATGATTTTTTTCATAATTGTATTTTTCATAATTCGTATTTTTAGAAAGTTAATTGAATACCGAATGATATGTTTTTAAACATGGGCGCCCCAACGCCTGTGCGGCTACCATTATAGTTCGATGTATTGAACATGGAGTAACCGGAAATTACTTCGGGGTCTACAGGCAAGCCGTTCAAGTGGTCGAAGGTAAGGATGTTTTCCAATGCTACATACACGCGCGCTTTGCTCAACCAGATTTTGTGGGTCAATTGTTCCGGCAGGGTATAGCCCAGCGTAATGTTTTTAAGCCGCAAATACGCCATGTTTAGCAGGTATCGGTCTTGTATATGCATATTATTAAGCTTCGAGTCTTCACCCGTATTTTTACCGAGGTCGTAAGGCCTTGGATAGAATGCGTCGGTGCGGTCTTCGCGCCAGAAATCTTCAGCTATAGCCTGCGCCATGGCGCCTTGCGCCGAAGCATAGCCCGGAATGACCAATGCGCCGTCGCCCCAGATTTCGCGTTTTCCCACACCCTGGAAAAACATGGAGAAATCAAATCCCAAATAATCGGCTCCCACGCGGAAACCATATTGGTAGCGTGGCGTGGAATTGCCGATAATGACCAGGTCGCCCGGATCGTTTTCCGTGCCGCTGCCGTTGGTAATTCTATGATCACCGTTTTGGTCTTTGTACTTCACATCGCCGGGGCCAAACCGGAAATCAGCGGAATTTTGTACGGATGGCTGGTACACCGGGTCATCGCCTTTGAGTTGGTTCATGGTTTTACCGTCGACCACAATGGTCTTGATCGTGCCGTCGGCATGGTATTCAAAGTCGTCTTTTTGGTACAGCCGTTCGGTTTGGTATCCCCAAATGTCGCCATAACGTTTTCCTTTATAGTAAGCCGTAGAGCCGGCGCTGATTGTTTTAATAGCTTCTTCGGGATAGCCGGTAATATCGGTGACGGCGTCCGAGAAGGTAGCCATTGCGTTTATGCCAAATCCATTGGCAAAGCGGTGGTTGTAGTCAACGGTGATTTCCCAACCGAGCGTCCGGAGTTCTCCATAGTTGCCTACTGCCGCTGCCGCGCCAAACGCCTGCGGCAAGGTAACGCCGGGGGTAATCATATTCCGCGTATAACGTTGATACCAGTCAGCCGTAAGCCCCAGTTCATTGTTCAGGAAGCGGGCATCCACCCCCAAGTCCAGCGTTTCGATATCCTGCCAGGTGATATTGCTGTCGACCATTCCCGGCGTGGAATACTGGGTGAACCGCGTAGTGCCGTCCAGCCAGTTGGTATTTACGGAAGAAAGGGTAGGCACATACAGGGAAGACGATACGGTCTGGTCGCCGATGGAGCCCCACGAACCCCTGAATTTTAAAACGCTCAACGCCGGTTCCGCCCATTCCATAAAGGCTTCTTCACTGGCGCGCCACCCTGCGGAGAAGGAGGGAAACCAGCGCCATTTTAAATTGGTAGGGAATTTGGAAGAGCCGTCGTAGCGCAAATTGGCTTCCAGCAGGTATTTTTCCTTAAACGCATAATTGATACGCCCGAAGAACCCGGCAGTAGCGTCCCAATAGGTTTTGCCGCCAACCGTTTGCGTACCGGTAGCCATGTCAAACTGCGGATTTTCCGGATTAAATAATGTCGTCCGCATTGACCAATGGCTTCTGGTATCCGATTTCACGATGTTTAGGCCGGCCATAAATTTCCATTGATGGTCGTCCGCTATCGTCAGGTTATAGGTAGTATATACATTAAACGTATGCTGCTGCTTGTTTTCCGATTCGCGGTAAATATGGTCGGGATTACTGCCCAGCCCGGTATAGGTTTCTAAAGGTATTTCATAGGCCGGCATGGCGCCCGGTGTGCTGGCGGATACCACATCGCCGTTATCGTTTACATAAATCTGGTTGCCGGCAGCGTCTGTCTTTAACCGGGCGCCTCCCCAGGAATTAGCAGCCGTATAGCGCGTACCAGGCCTGTTCCACAAATACTCGTTATTGGCAAAGGTATAATCGCCGTCCAGCGTCCAATCTTTCGTAAAGTTAAGCGTAAAGCCCAAATTCACGTTCATGTAGTTGTTTTGTTGTGTAGCCGTATTCGCTAACGCTGCTTCGCCTGCCGGGCCACGAATAATATTCCCTTCGGCGGTCGTGCCGAAGGGGTACAGCGGCCCCCAACGATACAGGTACAGCCAGGGGTCGGCGGTGGTGGAATTGGTAATGTAAGGATAGCTTTTAATACGCGAGGAAAACAGCAGCCCGGCGCGTACCGTAACGTATTTGTTAATATCCGAACTTACTTTCGCCGTGGCATTATAGCGCTTGAAATCGTCCTGTTTTGCCGTTTTCATCAAACCCTGCTGGTCGAAATAGCCCAACCCGATATTGTATTTCACATTACCGGACATCCCATTGACCGACAAATTATGGGTCTGGGTCGGCGTCCATTCTTCTATCATATAATCGTATGAATTATATAGGCGGATGCCCATGTTAGCGCCGTCTACATACCAGTCCCTGCCGTATACCACCGGATCGCCGGATTTTACGCTGTTACCGTATTTTTCCACCCATTTTTTCGACTTTTCATAGCTGGTATGGTTTAGGAACCAAAATGAGCCTGTCTGGGCGACGCCAACCCTGTCCATTGCCGCAATGGTATACTCCAAAGCGTCTATAGTGCCCATGTTAATATCCTTGGCCACTTTTGCCCATGCAAAGTTATTGGAATACGATACGGTTACCCGGTCGGTAGCCGTTCCTTTCTTGGTCGTAATCAAAATCACGCCCAACGCCGCCTTTGCGCCGTAGATAGAAGAAGCCGCCGCATCTTTCAAGACGCTGATGGATTCTATATCGTCGGGGTTTACCAGCGTGATGCTGGGAATTTCCACATTATCCAGCAAAATTAGCGGGCTGGAGCTGGCCGTGGAGTTGATGGAGGCTATTTGCCCGCGAATCCGGAATATCGGGTCGGAACCTACTTCCCCGCTGGGCACTACAATGGACAAACCGGGCACGGAGCCTTGCAAGCTGCGGCCGACATCGGCAATAGGGCGGTTTTCCAATGTTTTTTCTATATCCACAGTGGCTACCGCCCCGGTAAGGTTTTGCCGCTTTTGCGAACCAAAACCTACGATTACCACTTCATCCAGCTCCTTGCTGTCTTCCTGCAATACAATCCGCACCGTGTTGGCGGTGCCCACCACATACGATTGTGTTTTATACCCCAAAAAAGCAATATTCAACGTAACGCCTTCCTGTACGGTAATGGAAAACATCCCGTCCTCATCCGTCATCACGGCATTGGTAGTTCCCTGCTCAAAAACAGAAGCGCCAAAAATGGTTTCGCCTTTTGCATCAACGACCGTACCGGTCAGTGTTTTTGTTTGCTGCTGCGCATTAGCCAATGTAATGCTGCACATCCACAACAGGCATGCGCCTGCGACAAGGCAAGCTCTACGTATCAGCTTGCTGCTTGATTTGTTCAGTTTTTTTAATTCCATAGAAAATTAAGTTTAGTTAATAAATAAAAATCAAAAAAGCATATATTAATATTTTGTTAATTATATCTTTTTATTTCCTTTTCACCTCTTCTTTATGTTGATACCATTAGTCAATTCAACATTTTCAACATTCGGCGATAAGACAAAGATAATATTTTTTTGGGAAAATACATACGTTTATTAATAAAAAGTTAAAAAAAGGTTAAAAAAATAATTGGGCAGGAATAGGACAATGGTTGGGAGTTAAGAACTAAGCGTTGGCTTACGCCGGAAGGCAGTTTTCAGGCGCCTTTTTAATGGAGAATGGAAAATTGAAAATGTCTCTTGAGGCGCCAGCTAATTCTCCATTTTCAATTCTCCATTCTCCATTTAAAAAAACCGCCGGCATGTTTCCATACCGGCGTTTTTCATTCCTTCGCCTCTCTGCCTCCCCCTCCTTCGGAGGCTACCGTTTATACACAACTTTTGCCAGTAAACATCCCTGTTTGGATGAAGTAGAACCTTGTCTAAACGAGGATATTGTCGTTGGCTTTAGCCAACGGATTTAATGGGAGGTTCCCTCT
>JAITSM010000098.1 GCA_031287815.1 Prevotellaceae bacterium | reverse complement strand
CCCTCTGCTGGGAGAACACCCGCGGCGAGAAAGGGCCGTACAGCCCGATAGCGGAGGTGGTAATACCCTGACGCCCCTCCCCAGCCCTCCCCGAAGGGGAGGGAGCCAACTCCCCCTCCGAAGGAGGGGGAGGCAGAGAGGCGAAGTAATGAAAACCGCCGGTATGGAAAGATGCCGGCGGATTTTTTTGAGTTAAGAACTAAAAGTTAAAAGTTAAAAGTTGGCTGGCGCCAGCTAACTTTTAGTTCTTAACTTTTAGTTCTTAACTTTTAGTTCTTAACTTTTAGTTCTTAACTTTTAGTTCTTAACTCAAAAAAGCCCCGAAGGGGCGGAATATTCATAACCGCAGGCCAGCGCAGTGCAGCCTGCGGAAAAAGAACGCCTGCGCCTTTCGCGCGGCGCACTGTCCGTGCATAGCGGAAAACCTGTGCTCCGCGCGAGGGGCAGGGAGTGCCATCTTGCCCCATGCTGCGTTCCGCTCCGCTCCACTTGCATGGGGTTACGAAAATGTAAACCCTCCGGGCTTTTTAAGTTAAGAGTTAAGAGTTAAGAACTAAAAGTTAGCTGGCGCCAGCACTTTTAACTTTTAGTTCTTAGTTCTTAACTCAAGAGACATTCTCCATTCTCCATTCTCCATTAAACAGGCGCCAGCCACTTCATACTTCATACTTCATACTTCATACTTCATACTTCATACAACTCACGGCTATTTCAAATATTTTTGTTACTTTTGCAGATTATACCACTATACATTATAAATTATGGGAAAAATAATAGCCATTGCTAATCAAAAAGGCGGCGTAGGAAAAACAACCACCGCAATCAACCTGGCAGCCGGGCTGGCTGTCCTCGAAAGGAAAGTATTGCTGATCGACGCCGACCCGCAAGCCAATGCCACTTCAGGCTTGGGCTTCGATACCAAAACCATTGCCGGCGATACGATATACGAATGTTTAATCGGCTCGTCCGAAGCGTCAGGGGCTTTACTGGATACCGAAATCAAAGGGCTGCAACTTATCCCTTCGCACATTGACCTGGTGGGCGCGGAAATAGAAATGCTGCAACTTCCCAATCGTGAAAAAGTATTGAAAACCGTGCTGAAAAAAATCGCCGGGAACTACGATTATATCCTCATCGACTGTTCGCCATCGCTGGGTTTGATTACGGTGAATGCCTTGACGGCCGCCGACGCTGTTATCATCCCGGTGCAATGCGAATTTTTTGCTTTGGAGGGGCTGGGGAAATTATTAAATACGGTAAAAATCGTGCAGACGCGCTTGAATCCCGACTTAACCATCGAAGGCTTTTTGCTGACCATGTACGACGCGCGGCTGCGCCTGGCCAACCAGGTGGTAGAAGAAGTGCGCCGCCATTTTCCCAACATGGTCTTCCAAACCATTGTCCAGCGCAACGTAAAGTTAAGCGAGTCGCCGTCGTTCGGGAAGCCGGTGATTCTTTACGACGCCGCATCCATAGGCGCAAACAATTATTTGAACCTGTCCAAAGAAATTTTGAAAAAGAACGAAAAACACTAATCATCCGGCCTCCTTGCCGGATTAACACAATAGTACATGGCACCAAAAAGAACGGCTTTAGGAATGGGTTTAGGCGCATTGCTGGGAGATGCGGAATCCACGCCGCGCGAGCCGAAAGAGCGTCCTGCCGGAGAGCCGGTTTTTAACGGCGTTTCGGACATAGCGATGGAAGCGATTGAGCCCAATCCTCACCAACCGCGCAAACATTTCGACGAGGAAGCCCTGCAAGAGTTGGCGGAGTCGATAAAAAATCTGGGAATCATACAACCCGTCACCGTGCGGGAACTCAAAAGCGGGAAATTTCAAATCATCAGCGGGGAACGGCGTTACCGCGCCGCGCGGATGGCCGGGTTGGAAACTATTCCGGTATTTGTCCGTTCCGGCGGCGACGAAGAAAAGAGCGTGCTGGTATGCGCGCTGGTGGAGAATATTCAACGCGAAGATTTGAATGCGCTCGAAATAGCCGTTACCTACCAGCGCCTCATGGAAGAAGGAGGCCTCACGCAGGAAGCGTTGAGCGAACGCATCGGGAAAAAACGTTCGACGGTGGCGAATTATTTGCGCCTGCTGCAACAGCCGGCAGAAGTGCAAGCCGCCGTTCGTGAAAGCTATATCACGATGGGGCATGCGCGCGCCATTGCCGGACTGCCGGAGGGCAAAGACCAGATTAAAGCGCTGCGGAAAACGCTGGACGAAGGGCTGTCGGTGCGGCAGGTAGAAGAACTGGTGAAGAAAATAGCGCAGCCGAAAGAAATAAAAAAACAACCGGAAGAAACGGCATTGCCGGAGATAGGCAGGGAATTAAAAGAAGCCATGAAACGCTGTTTTGATGTAGAGATAGCCGTCAAGCGCAGTAACAAAGGCAATGGCAGCATCACCATCCCCTTTAAAAACGATGAAGAGATGAATGAATTTCTATCGAAATTAAATAGTTTAAACGGTTAGGGAATATACGGGCAGTCGTTCGTAATAATCTGTTGTTAGTTCGTGAACATAAGAAAATTTTTTTTAATTATACTTCTTTTAACCGGTTTCAGCCGCCTTTCCCTGGCTCAGGAGAAGGAGCCCGGCGCGCGGGAACCCGGCAAAAATTACTGGTACGGGCTTACCGGCCGGGATTCATTAACGATAACAAAAGTATGGACGGCTTCGCTGCTGTTGCCGGGCTATTCACAAGCCTATAACCGCGATTACTGGAAAATCCCTGTGGTATGGGGCGGTATTGGCGGCTTGATAGGCGCCGGCGTTCACAGCCACCGGCAGTACAAAGCCACCGGAGAAGAACGTTTCAGACAACAACGCACATGGTTTTATCTCGGCGCGGCAGCCGTTTACTGGAGCAGCTTACTGGATGGCGCGGTATCCTATAAAACGGCAAAAAGCGTGCTGCCCGCGCGCGCAGCCCTTTATTCTACCATGTTGCCGGGACTGGGGCAAATTTATAACGGCGATTACTGGAAACTTCCGGTTCTCTACGGCGGGCTGGCGTTCACAGGCTATTTAATCGATTTCAACAACAAGCAATACCTCCGCTTTCGTAAAGCGTACGACATTTTAAGGGATGGCGACCCGGATACGGTCGATGAATTTAACGGCCGGTTTACGGAAGCCAACCTTAAATATTACCGCGACAGCTATCGCCGCAGCCGCGATTATGCCATCTTGTTTACCGCACTGGTGTATGTGATGAACATTATTGATGCGAATGTGTTTGCGCATTTGAAAAATTTTGACGTAGACGACAACCTCTCCTTGCGCATCCACCCGGCGTTATTAAATTACGACGCCTACGCCTCCGGCGGGCAGCCGGCCATAGGCATGCAATTGCAAATTACATTTTAAAATTTTACGGATATGAAAAAAATAATTTTCGTTTTTCTCTTCTTTTTTTCGGTTACGGCGGGCTATGCGCAGTCGCATATAGTAAAAGCGGCAACCGATACAACCGTTATGGACGGCGATATTATTAACGGCGACGTGATTGTTAGCGTGGATGAACAGGAAGAGAACAATGACGAAGAAATTTTAGATGTCAGTATAACCCAGAATCTGGACAGCCTGCTCTCGATATGGTACCTGCAACGCGCATTGCAGGACTCGTCGGAAATATTTGTTGAAATTGAAGACAACCGGCAACAGGCCGACTTGCCGGATTCCGTGTATATCGAGCGGCTCAAACGCATGCCCACGATTATTGATTTGCCGTATAACGACGTGGTGCGCCGCTACATTATGGTCTATACGCAAAAAGACCCCGAAAAATCGGAAATGATATTGGGGCTTGCCCATTATTACCTTCCGATAATCGAAGAAATTTTGGATATGTATGAATTACCGCTCGAATTGCGGGCAATGGCGATTATCGAATCGGCTTTAAACCCGCGCGCCGTTTCGCGCGCCAAAGCAAAAGGGATGTGGCAATTTATATACCCGACGGCATTACGGTACAACCTTAAAATAAATTCATTTGTTGACGAACGCTTTGACCCGATAGCGGCGACGCATGCCGCCGCAAAATACCTGAAAGATTTGTACAATATTTTTGGCGACTGGTCGCTGGCTATTGCCGCCTACAATTGCGGCGACGGCAATGTACGCAAGGCTATCCGGCGTTCCGGAGGCAAAAGCGATTACTGGGATATCTATCCTTACCTGCCGCGCGAAACACGCGGCTATGTGCCGTTATTTGTAGGCGCCGGCTATTTACTGGAATATTACAAAGAACATAACCTCCGCCCGAAACAGGTGAGCCGGCCGGCACAGGTGGATACGTTTATAATAAATAAAATGCTGCACTTCGAACAGGTATCGGAGGTCATCGGCATCCCCGTGGACGAGCTGCGCGACTTTAATCCGCAATACCTGCATGACATTATTCCGGGCGCTTCCGCGCCTTATGTATTGCGCATTCCCTTTGAATACACCGGCCTGTTTGCCGAAAAAGAAAAAGAAATTTATGCCTATAAAGACAGCGTGTATTTTAACTCGAATATCATTAAACAGATTGCGCAACGGGGAAGCGCCGCCACCGTTGGCGGGCGCACCATCCACAGGGTAAGAAAAGGGGAAACGCTCAGTTCCATCGCCCTGAAGTACGGCGTAAAAATTTCCGACCTGCAATATTGGAACGATATTGGCAAAAGCACGCGCATCAATACCGGACAAAAATTAGTAGTGAATGCAAGAGCCAAAAAAGCGGCCGCCGCAGTGGCTTCTTCTGCCAAACCCGCACAAGCCATTCCCGCCGGAAAAGCGTTAGTGCATACGGTAAAGAAAGGCGAAACCCTCTGGAGCATCTCGCAACTGTACGACGACATCACTTTCTACGACATCATGCAACTGAACGGCCTCACGAAGAATTCCAAGATATATCCGGACGACAAAATAATGATAAAAAAACAGTAGCAGCCGCTTGAGTTAAAAACTAAAAGTTAAAAACTAAAAGTGCTGGCGCCAGCCAACTTTTAACTTTTAGTTTTTAACTTTTAACTTTTGAAGGCGCCAGACACTTCATACCTCGTACATAAAATAAGTCTGTTTCAAGGGCGTCGACAGCTTTCTTCCGACCGCCTTACGGTGGCATAAACTGTTCGTATTTTAGTCGTGAATTACCTCCCCCCAGCCTCCTTCGGAGGAGGCTGGGGGTGAGGTTACATGGTTGCGCGGTAAAGCCCCAAGGGGAACAAGGCATAGCATTATTTGAAAACAGTGTTTTTTGCGTCTGTTTTGTTATTTGGATTAAATTACAGTTGGCGGAAGCAACGTAGTGGTGCACCTACACTCTGGCCAGCTACCATGCCAAGTTGCATTTCATTGCAGCAGTTCGCACACGACGTCCGACAATCCACGCCTATACCCCAGTCAGAATCGTAGGTTTCATTACTGCGCCATGTGTTGCAAGCACCATATGTTGGACTCAAGGTATTATGTAACACCATAACGCTAGCAAATCCATAGTAATCTATCGCATTACCACATGGAGAGTTTAGTGCTCTCAGGTAACTACAGACGGTCGTAATATTGGACGAGATTTGATCAATCATATTCTTAAAATCCGTTTGAACCGGCAAAATCCATCCGGATGGACAAATTCCTTGTTTTTTCGGTCCATAACCACTAGAACCACCCCAATTACCGGTTGCTTCAGCGCGGGTATAGAACCTGCCACACTTATCCGGAGTACATCCGGACAATGCAATAGCGACGCCCGCTCCCATATATTTTATATTTTGCGCCAGCCACCAATTATTGTCAGGCATCAAAACAATTCTATATAATTCCTCATCTTTGCTGTCTTTTATCCATGCTTCCCAATTTTTTGCACCACTGGTGCGCAATTGGCAAAAATGCGTGTCATCGACATATCTATCGCTTCCCTGATAAGGACAAAAAACGCCTGGACAGTCTGTTTTATCTCTTATGGTACTAGGCGTTGTAATGGTCAATGCCGAAGCGGCAAGCGTTGTCCCGGTTACCGTTTGAGAGGTTATTCCGTTTGCTGCTGTCAGTATAAACGGCGGCGTGCCACGCAAAGTATAAGTTCCGTTGTTCGCTGTTACATTCGGCGGATAGTCGGAGGCATAAGCGCACCAATTGAATTTGTCAGCGGTAATGTTTAGTTTAACTGTAACGATAGCGCTGTAACTTCCGCTGTTGCCCTGCAACCAAAACCCCTGCCGGTTGCTGCCGTCATACGTAATGGAGGCTGTAGGCGAAGCGGCGGAAACGGCAGCGCGCGTCCACGAATTGCCTGAAGTGGTGTTATTGTTGTTTATCGTGATATAATCTACCCACACCCATACTTTGGAAAGGTGCGTAGCATCGCGCGAGCCGGCGTTCCACCACACGCGGAAAGAGACGGTTTGGCTCGTATAAGTTGCACTGACAGGCTCTACATGCGTTACCTGTGCGCCTGCTGCCACGCTTACAAGCATGGCTAAAAGAAAGAAAATTTTTTTCATATTATATATCATTTAAGGGTTATAGTTTAAAGTTTAAGGGTTATCGGTATTTTGTTTATGTTCTATTGTCTACAAGTCTATGTTCTGTTTTCGCAGCCCCGGGGCTGTTTCCAAACACAAACCAATTTTATAAAACAACCCCTTGCTGCGATTTTTTATTCACTGCCCATTTTTTCGAGTTTCAATGCTATTATATGATAAAATTGAAACGCAGGCTAAACTTATCAGTAATTGAGGTTCTCGAATACCTGTAAAATAAATAAGCAAAGCCCACGTGTTTTTCATGCAGCCTTGTTTTTAATACTTATTTTACAAGAAATTTTCGAGATTTCAATTACTAGATTAAAAACCGGCAATATTGTTCAAAGAACATCAATAACCGCTGCAAATATAAAACAATATTTTTTAATTGCAACTATTTTTGAAAAGATTTTTCCGTAAGGTGGTTTTGGCGTTAGCTCATTCTCCATTAGAAACGGCGTGAAACGCCGGATTTTCATAACCGCAGGCTGCGCTGCGCTTGCCTGCGGTTATGCATATTTCGCCCCTTCGGGGCTTTTTTCAGTTGAAAGTTGAAAGTTAGCTGGCGCCAGCACTTTTAACTTTTAGTTTTTAGTTCTTAACTCAAATTAAGTTTTTTCCAGCACCAACAGCTGAGGCAGTAAATCAGCGGGGCGGAGGCTAAGCCGAGCAGTACGTCTACGGCGTAATGCGCGCGGATGTATACGGTGGACAAGGCCAGCAAAACAGAGAGCGGAAGAATCCACCAGAACAACCGGCGGCCATACTGCCACAGCAGGCACATATAAATAACCATGATGCCCACATGCGAACAGGGCACCGCGCCGGTGGGGCGTTCGCCTATCGAATGGAAAAACAACAGTAATTTCCGCATCGGCCCGAGCGCCGGCAATGCCTCGTGGTAGTTGAACTCGTAGAACTGCGGGCCTTCGGTGGGGAACAGAATAAACAGTATATAGTAGATGAAAAACGAACACAGTAAGATGAACGCCGAACGGTAGGCCTTGTCTTTATTGTAAAATAGAAGGTACAGTATCACGGCGAGAATGGTAAAGAAATAGGAAAGATAGGCAAAGTTCATCAATTCGTTGAACCATGCGTAAGGCGCCGCTTCGCTGAACAGCGTGCTTAAACTGCAGCCGAACAGCTGCCGGTCGATATGAATCACCGTTTCATCCAGGCAGTGAGAAAAAATGCACTGATTCAGGTAATAGGTTTCGGGATAAAAATAAATGATAAACGCCAGCGGCAGCACGTTCCGCAGGGTGGTAAGCGTCTGCCGGCTGCCGCATTGATTCCATACGTACAACCCCGCCATAACGCCTATCATCGCCAGCCGCATACACAATAACGTGGCGGCGGCGTTTTCCCTGATACTGCCCCAGAACGCTACAATATACAACGCCGTGAGCAATACATAAACCAACGTAATAATTTCTATCGGATAAAATTTTTTGCATTTTGATAACATGATTTTTTTCTTTACTTTTGTAATCTCTCAAATAAAAACACAAGGTGCAGTCACACCAAGCTTGAGGCAAAACCTCTATCGTGGTGTGACTGCACCTTTATAATTTAGCGGGTTGAGAGACGCTACATTGAGATAGGGGTTTTGTTCTTTTCCCCTATCCTTATTTTATCGCCTGTTTCGATTATCTCATAAAAAGCTGTTGCGTTTCTTCCTTTTTGCAAAAGCCTCCTGTAGCCATCGAGGGACAATAAAGGCGCCGAGAAAAAGGTATAAATAGTAAGTAACAAGGCGCCATGTGAGCGTTACCAGCAGCACGATGCTGGCCGACGAACAAACGTCGCTGTAATATTCCTTAAAGACAAATTCGCTTACGCCGCTGCCGCCGGGCGTGGGCATCGCCGCCATAAAAATCCACAGCACGACCTGCCGCGCAAATATGATCACATGATTGGTGACGGGAACAAATGCGAGGAAGACGGCATTGACCACCAAAAAACGCGCCACCCAGGTGATGACGGTCAGCGCGCCGGTTTTTATCCAGAAAACGGCGGGGCGGTTTTTAATAGCGCGGGAAGCCGCTACCATGTTGTCGGTAACGCCCGCCACAGGCTGTTGCCACCGCCGCAAAAAAGGCAGTTTGAAAAGCAGCAGTAATATTTTCTTTACCCAGTCGGGGCGAACAAAAATGCCGATGTATAATAGCACCACCCACAGGAAATGCAGTGCATACAGCCCGATGAAAACATACTCCAGCGCCGTGATGCCGGTCGTCGGGGGGAATAAATCCTGCGAGGAGATGAAAAAAAACAGCAAGGGGCAAGCGACCACAAAAAACAATTCGTCGAGGAATAGATTCACCAGCATAATGGCGGCGCTGCGCCCCGTTTCCACGCCTTCCTTTGCGAGGAAGAAGACAACCAGGCTGGAGCCGCCTACTGCCGTCGGGGTAACGGTGGAGGTAAATTCGCTCATAATATCCACCACAAAAGCCTGTTTCCACGAAATGATTTTGTCTGCCAGCAGGCGGAAACGCCATATCAGCATGGCGTCGCGGAGGAATATCAGCAGGAACGCCGCGACAATGTACGCGACGCTGGCGAGCGTAAATTGGAAAGTGGAAAAAAACGCGGTGTCAAACTCGTCTAAAAACAGCCATACAATCACCGCCAGCCCGAGCAGGACTGGGAGGAATATCCGGTATACTTTAAACGGTTTGGCCGGCGCGGCGGCGGTTATTTCATTAACGGGTGGCTGCATAGTTCCGGATAATGTATGAATACCTTTCCAACACTTCGTCCGCCACGTTTTCCCATGGACGGGCGATGGTGTGCGCTGCGTGTTGCCCTGCCTCCCGAATCAACTGGGGCGATGTTATCAATGCGCGTATGCGCGCGGCGAGGGCGCCGCTCGAATTATCGACTAAAAAGCCGTTGTAGCCGTCGGTAACAATTTCCGAAGCGGTAGAACCCCTTACCAGCACCGACGGCGTATGCAACGCCGCCGCCTCGCGCACCACCAGCGGCGCATTGTCATAGAGCGAGGGAAAAAGGAATAAATCGGCGGCGGTGTAGTAACGTTTCAGCAGCTCCCGGTCCTTGATAACGCCCAGAAAGGAGATGTCGGCGCCCATGCCGTGCCGGTGCGTCAGGGCTTGCAATTCCCGTGCGGCATACCCCGTGCCGATGAAAAACATTTTGAACCGCACATCCTTCAACTGCGCCAGCGCTTCTATGACCAGCCGCGTATTTTTTTCCCAGATATGCTGCCCGATAAAAAGGAATACCGGCAGGGCTTCGGGAATACCCAACTCCGCCCGCGCGCGGCGTTTTGCTTCGTCCATATTGCTGTCGGCGGTGAAATCGGCGCCGTTGTTCATCACTACCACCTTGCCTTTGTAGCCATACTCGCGGAGCGTTTCCTCCACCGCCGGCTGCGGAATCCATACCTCGTCGGCTTTTTCATAAAAGGTGATCACCCGCTTCGCCATCCATGCGGCAAGGCGTTTATTATAGGTGGCGCGGGCGAAGTCGTCTTTATACTTGGAATGGAAGGTCGCCACTACCGGCACTTTCTGCTGCCGCGCTATATGCAGGGCTACCTCCGCCGAAGAAAAGGGGCTGTGCACATGAAGAAGCTTAAAGGGAATTGCCCGCACTGTTTTTTGAAACCGCCTGTCCAGCGCCGGCAGCCCCATGCGGAAAGGTTTCCGGAACAGCAAAGGAAGCGAAAAATAGCGGTACACGGGATAATCCGCTTCATCCGCACAGTTGGGCGTTTTTACAGTAATGACGCTTACCGGCTGGTTTTTCCTGTGCAGCCAATAGGCGTAATTCTGCACCGTCAATGCTACCCCATCCAGGATGGGGGGATAACTGTCGCTAAAAAGGCCTATTACTTTTACCATCTATTCCCAATTTTGCCCGCAAAGATAGAATTTTTAATGGAGAATTGAAAATGGAAGATGGAGAATGCCTCTTGAGGCGCCAGCCAATTCTCCATTCTCCATTCTCCATTCTCCATTCAATAAGCCCGTAGGGCTTACATTTTCATAACCCCATGCAAGTGGAGCGGAGCGGAACGCAGCATGGGGATGCAAACCTGTACGTCTTGCACTCGCGCGGAGCACGGGTTTTCCGCTATGCATGGACAGTGCGCCGCGCGAAAGGCGCAGGCGTTCTTTTTCCGCAGGCTGCGCTGCGCTTGCCTGCGGTTATGAATATTTCGCCCCTTCGGGGCTTTTTTGAGTTAAGAACTAAAAGTTAAGAACTAAAAGTTAGCTGGCGCCAGCCAACTTTTAAC
>JAITSM010000093.1 GCA_031287815.1 Prevotellaceae bacterium | reverse complement strand
CCCTCTGCTGGGAGAACACCCGCGGCGAGAAAGGGCCGTACAGCCCGATAGCGGAGGTGGTAATACCCTGACGCCCCTCCCCAGCCCTCCCCGAAGGGGAGGGAGCCAACTCCCCCTCCTTCGGAGGGGGTTGGGGGGAGGTCTCTGAAGAAAGACGCCGGTATGGAAACATGCCGGCGTTTTTTTAATGAATGGAGAATGGGCTAGCGCCTCAAGAGACATTCTCAATTTTCCATTCAACTTGCTCCCCCTATCATATCGAGGAGTTCGTTGGTGATGGCTTGCTGGCGCGATTTGTTGTAGGCAACGACCAGCGTTTCGATGAGTTCTTCGGCGTTGTCGGTGGCGGTTTGCATGGCAATGACGCGCGCCGCATGTTCCGAAGCGTTGGAGTCTAAGAGCATGGTGTAAAGTTTCAGCTTGAGCGATTTCGGCAATAATTCGGTAAGCACCGTTTCCCGCGAGGGCTCGAGGAGGTAGTCTGTAACAACCCGTTTTGCGGTAGCGCTTCCGGTGGCCGGCAGGGACAGCGGCAAAAAGTTTTCACGCGTGAGCGCCTGCGCGCCGGCGCTCTTAAAATGATGATAGATGACTTCTACACGGTCAATGGCTTTGCGGTTGAAGAGGGTAATCAACTCGCCGGTAAAGGCGGCGGTAGCCTCGTAGTCGGGTTTGGACGCCAGCCCTTCAAAGTTGCGGGTAACCGCATAGCCCGATTTGCGCGCCGCTTCAAAAACTTTTTTCCCGACAGTATAAATAAGGATATTTTCTTTCGGGAGATGTTCGTAGGCCGACAATGTTTTGCGAAATTCCTTAATGATATTGGAATTGAAGGAGCCCGCCAGCGAACTGTCGGACGAAAAGGCGATAATGGCCACGCGTTCCGGCGTGCGCTCTTCCGCCAGCGGCGTATAGAAGTCTTCCCCTGCCGCCAGCACGCTATGGAGAATATGATGCAGGGCGTTGGAATAGGGAAACATGCCGGAGATATTTTTCTGCGCCTTGTTCAGCTTCGCCGCCGACACCATCTTCATGGCAGAGGTAATCTTCTGCGTGGTTTTTACCGACTGTATCCGTTCTTTTATTTCCTTGAATGCCGCCATGCTGTTGGGAAGAAACTATTTTAATATATTCACTATCTCCGCCGCCAGTTTTTCGATAGCGCCGGTTACATTTTCATTGATGACGCCGTTTTTCAAGGGCGTCAGGATATCTTTCTTGTGGCGTGCATCAAGGGCTTCCACGAACATTCGTTCAAATTCGTTTATGCGGTTCAACTTAATATCCCGCAGCAGCCCCTGCGTGCCGCAATAGAGCACGGCAATCTGTTTTTCTACCGGCACCGGCGCGCATTTGGGTTGAATCAGCAGGCGCGTATTCTTTTGCCCCTTGTCAATCGTGAAGGCCGTAACAGGGTCAATATCCCCGCCGAATTTGGTGAAGGCTTCCAGTTCGCGGTATTGCGCCTGGTCGATTTTGAGGGTTCCCGCCACTTTCTTCATCGCCTTGATTTGGGCGTTGCCGCCCACCCGCGATACAGAGATGCCCACGTTGATAGCCGGCCGTACGCCCTGATTGAATAAATCGGTGT
Source organism: Prevotellaceae bacterium (assembly GCA_031287815.1). GTDB lineage: Bacteria > Bacteroidota > Bacteroidia > Bacteroidales > UBA932 > JAIRKX01. The sequence goes on along the minus strand of JAITSM010000093.1, from coordinate 7,388 downwards.
CAAGGAATATTTGCCCGTCGGTGATGGAGATAACGTTGGTTGGGATATAGGCCGACACGTCGCCCGCCTGCGTTTCGATAATCGGCAGGGCGGTGAGCGACCCTCCGCCCTTGACTTTTCCTTTCAGGCTTTCGGGCAGGTCGTTCATGGCGGCGGCGACTTCGGGCTGGTTGATTATTTTTGCCGCCCGTTCCAGCAGGCGCGAGTGCAGGTAAAAAATATCGCCCGGATAGGCTTCGCGCCCCGACGGGCGGCGCAGGATTAGCGACACTTCCCGGTAGGCCACCGCCTGTTTCGACAAGTCGTCGTAAATAACCAGCGCATGGCGCCCGGTATCGCGGAAATATTCGCCGATAGCGGCGCCGGCAAACGGCGCAAAATACTGCATGGCGGCAGGGTCGGCAGCCGTAGCCGCCACAACAATCGTATAATCCATAGCGCCCTTTTCGCGCAGCGTATTTACGATAGACGCCACAGTCGAGCCCTTTTGCCCGACTGCCACATAGATGCAATACACCGGGTCGCCGTTCAGGTAACCCTCGCGTTGGTTGATAATGGTGTCTATGGCAATGGCGGTTTTGCCGGTTTGCCGGTCGCCGATGATTAGTTCGCGCTGCCCGCGCCCGATGGGAATCATGGCGTCCACCGCCTTGATGCCTGTTTGCAGGGGCTGGTTTACCGGCTGCCGGTAAATAACGCCCGGCGCTTTCCGCTCCAGTGGCATCAGGAACCGTTCGCCGGCAACAGGGCCTTTGCCATCGAGCGTTTCGCCCAGCGGGTCTATCACGCGGCCGAGCATGCCTTCGCCCACATTGATGGAGGCGATTTTACCGGTGCGGCGTACCGAAAAGCCTTCCTTGATGTGGTCGGTTGTACCCAATAGCACCGCGCCCACATTGTCTTCTTCGAGGTTCATCACCACGCCCATCATGCCGTCCTGGAATTCGAGCAGTTCATTGGCTTCGGCATTGGCGAGCCCATAAATGCGCGCCACGCCGTCGCTCACTTGCAACACCACGCCCACTTCATCATACTGCAATTTGGTGTCGATATTTTCCAATTGCATTTTTAGAATTTTGGAAACTTCGCTTACTTTTATATCCGACATATTCTTTTTATTTCTTAGTGATTTTTCTGCTACGTTTTAAACGATGATTTTGTTTTTACGGATAAACTGCCGCCGTACTTTTTCCAGTTGCCCCGCTACGGAAGCGTCCAGCCGGAGGTCGTCTATCTGAAAAATAAAGCCGCCTTTTATACCGGGGTCAATGCGGTTTTCTATTTCCACCGTGCCCTGCGTTTGCTGTTCCGCGCGGCGGCGTATCCGTTCAATAACGGCTTCGGGCAGCGGCTCTACGGACACCAGCAGCACCTTCCCGATGTGGCGGCTGGAGCGGTAAAGCGACACATAACCCAATGCGATATTCCGCACCAAATGTTCCCGGCGGTTTTCGAGCAATAGCCGTACAAAACGCCGGTAACTTTCTTCTATCGCTGCGCCGGCCACCTCGCACAACAGTTGCAGCTTGTCGGCATACGGCACCATAGGGCTTCCTATGGTTTCGAGCAGGCGGGGCGTAGTGGTTACAACGCTTGACAATAATTTCATCCGGTTGTAAAGCGCTACGTCTTCGCCGTGCGCGGTGGCGTATTCCAGCAAGGCTTTCGCGTATCGTCTGGCTATGTGTCCTTCGTTCATACTACACTATACTTTCCGCTTCGTTGAGCATTTGCAGGATAAAGGCTTCTTCTTTCGTTTTGTCATCCAATTGCCGGTGCAATACCTTCTCTGCAATATCTACCGAAAGCATGGCCACCTGCGCATTGATTTCCCCGAGCGCCTTTTCCTTTTGCAATTCGATACGTTGCCGCGCCAGTTCAAGTTGTTTTTCCGTTTCCTCCACTGCTTTTTGCTGAGCGTTGAGAAGCAGCTGTTCGCCGTCGGACATGGCCTTTTTGATGATTGCGGCCTGTTGCCTGCGCGCTTCATCGAGTATGGCGAGCGATTCCTGTTTGACGTTTTCGAGCTTCCGGGCGGCTTCCTCTGCGGCTTCAAGCGAGTGCCTGATATGGTCGCGCCGCTCGTTCACCATGCGGGTGATTACGGGAAAACCGAACTTTGCCAGCAGCCCCAATACAAAGAGGAAGCTGACCAGCATCCAGAACAGCAAACCAAAATCCGGTGTTAGCATAATACTTTTTCTTTTTTATGCCAAAAAACAAACGGCGATAGCAAACAATGCCGCGCCTTCTATGAACGACGCCATTATAATCATCGACATGCGGATAAAGTCCGCTACTTCCGGCTGCCGGGCGATAGACTCCATAGCCGAAGCGCCGATTCTACCAATACCGTAACCCGCCCCGATAACGGCAATACCTGCTCCAAGCGGTGCAAATACGGCGCCTGAAAGTGCCTGCAAAAATGTAATAACTAATGGTAACATAATTTTTTTGTTTTTAAATTTATAATTTTTGTTAACTAAATTTACGCTTTTATTTTCTTCGGGTGATGCGAAGGCCTCGACAGGCCTATAAACATCGCCGAAAGCATGGTGAAGACATAGGCCTGAATGTAGGCCACCAACAATTCAAGGCAATTCATGATTATCGACAAAACGACGGAAAACAGCGTCATTCCTGCGTTCATGGCAACACCCATTTTTACCGTTACGAATATGATAAACATCAATGAAAGAATGACCGTATGCCCCGCAAAAATGTTTGCCAGCAAACGAATCATCAAGGCAAACGGTTTGGTAAAAACGCCGAATAACTCAATAACCGGAATAATCGGCACCGGCACTTTCAGCCATACCGGCACATCAGGCCAGAAAATTTCTTTCCAGTATTCCCGGTTGCCAAAGACGTTTACCGCAAACATGGTACATAGCGCCAGCACGCAGGTAATAGCAATATTCCCGGTTGTATTTGCGCCGCCGGGGAAAACAGGGATAAGCCCCATGACATTATTGATAAGGATAAAGAAGAACGCCGTCAGCAAATAGGGCGCATAGCGCTGGTGGCCGTCGCCGATATTTTTGCGGATAATGTCGTCGTAAATATCCATCACAAACATTTCTATGGCGCACACGAATTTCCCGGGAACGGAATTTTTCGGGCGCCGCCTGTACCAGCGCGCCACGCTCAGGAACAACGACAGCATGATTGCCGAATTTATCATAAGCGCCAAAGCGTTTTTGGTAATGGAAATATCCCAGGGGCGGTATTCCTCGCCGGCAGCATTGACGCCGGTAATTTTCCCCTTATACTTTCCCTCTCCGGCAATGCGGAAACCCTTGTATGTTTCGCCGTGCGCCAAACGTTTTGACGAAAACGCCAGCCAGCCCTCTGCTCCGGAATACACAATCACCGGCAAATAAATGGACACATGGTGGTGGTTGATGGTCGTGATATGCCACCAGTAGCTGTCGGCCGTGTGTTCGCTGATAATTTCGCTTACCGGAAGTTTTTCTTCTTCGCCATGGCTGTCTGCCGCCGCATGCAACGGCCACAGCAAGGCCAGCGCTACCGCGCCGAATGAAATCAATATGCGTGTACCGGTATGCATCCGATTATTTTTTGTCTGTTTGGGGGCGTTTGTAACGCCGTTCGATACTGCGCAGCACAAATATTTCCAATCCCATAAACACCAGATAAAACAGCAGGAACAAGAACAGGAACGCCCGGAAGATGGATGCGTCCAGCCACAGGTAACAAAAGAAGAAAAGCAGCAGGGCGATGACTAACTTCCCCATTTTCCACATCAGGAAATAATTGCTGACATGCGCCGGCGTAACGCTTCCTTCCTGCAGTTTTTTCTCCCACCGCCATACGAGCCCGGCGAAAATAAGCAGGAATACCAGAAACAATGCCGGAATATAGCGGCATTCTACAAAATCATATTGCGGAATCACCCGCCGGAGCAGGATTTCCGTGACGGCCGACAGCAACAGCCATACGGCCATTGCCAAACCAAACACGTTTCCCTTTTTTTCAAAAAATTTCATTTATATCCTTTTTATTGTTCTACGCAAACGGTTATTTTATTCCTGTTCACTTCCACAAAGCCGCCGCCCACCGGGATGGTTTCATCTTTTCCCGTACCTGTGATACACCTTATCGCGCCTTTGGAAAGCATGGAAATTAACGGCGCATGCCCAGGATACACCGCAAATTCGCCTGCCTTTCCGGGGAAAACGGCATATTGCAATTCCCCCTCGTAAAGCGTTCCTTTTGGCGATACTATCTGGATATTCATCATTATTTAAAATTAAAAAAAACCAACCACTGCTACTGTTTACTGCTACTGCCTACTGTTTACCGCTTGCCGCCACTGCCGCCAGTATCTTTTCGCCTTTTTCTATGGCTTCCTCGATGGTCCCGACATTCAGGAATGCCTGTTCCGGCAAGTGGTCTGCTTCGCCGTCGAGAATCATCTTGAACCCTTTTATTGTATCTTCTATCGCGACCATCGCGCCCGGCACGCCGGTGAACTGCGCCGCCATGGCAAACGGCTGCGACAGGAATCGCTGTACGCGGCGCGCCCGGTTGACAATCGTTTTATCTTCGTCCGACAGTTCTTCCATCCCCAGAATGGAGATGATGTCCTGAAGTTCCTTGTTGCGTTGCAGGATATGAATCACCCGTTGCGCCGTGTTATAATGTTCCTCGCCCACAATGGAGGGGTCGAGGATGCGCGAGGTGGACGCCAGCGGGTCTACCGCCGGATAAATCCCCAGCTCCGTAATCTTGCGGCTCAACACGGTGGTGGCGTCCAAGTGCGAGAAGGTAGTGGCGGGCGCAGGGTCGGTAAGGTCGTCGGCAGGCACATAGACGGCCTGCACGGAAGTAATGGAGCCGCTTTTGGTCGAAGTAATCCGTTCCTGCATGCCGCCCATTTCCGACGCCAGCGTCGGCTGGTAACCCACTGCCGAAGGCATGCGCCCCAACAGGGCGGATACTTCGCTGCCCGCCTGTGTGAATCGGAAAATATTATCAATAAAAAATAAAATGTCTTTCGAACCGGTACCCGCGTCGCGGAACGATTCCGCAACCGTCAAGCCCGACAGCGCCACCGACGCGCGCGCGCCGGGCGGCTCGTTCATTTGCCCGAAAATTAACGTGGCCTGCGATTTTTCCAATTCCCCGTAATCTATTTTGGAAAGGTCCCAGCCGCCCTGCTCCATGCTTTTCATAAACGCTTCGCCGTAGCGGATGACGCCCGATTCAATCATCTCGCGCAACAGGTCGTTGCCCTCGCGCGTCCGCTCGCCCACGCCGGCAAACACGGAAAAACCGTGATGTTTTTTCGCAATATTATTTATAAGCTCCATGATGAGGACGGTCTTGCCGACGCCTGCGCCGCCGAAAAGCCCGATTTTCCCGCCTTTGGAATACGGCTCCAGCAGGTCGATCACCTTGATGCCGGTAAACAGCACTTCCTGCACCGTCGACAATTCATCGAACTTCGGCGGGTCGCGGTGAATGGGCTGCGCGCCTTCTCTGGCTAAATCCTTCATCCCGTCGATGGCCTCGCCCACGACGTTCATCAGCCGCCCCTTGATTTGCCCGCCCGATGGCATTGTAATCGGCAGGTAGTACGACACCGCTTCCATCCCGCGCTGCAGGCCGTCGGTAGAATCCATCGCCACCGTCCGCACGGCATTTTCGCCTATGTGTTGCTGGATTTCGGCCACCAGCGTCCGCCCGTCGCGCCGCCGGACTTCCACCGCATCGTGGATCGCGGGAAGCGTTATTTTCGCTGCGCCGCCGTCCCCTTCAAAGCTGATATCGATTACTGGGCCGATGATTTGCGAGATGCGCCCTGCGATCTGTTTAGGATGAATTTCTTCGTGTATCATTTCGATTTCCCGGTTAATATTTTTTAAAAAGACGTACAAAAGTACGCATTTTTTTGATTACTCCATACAGCAGGGCATATTTTATTCAAAACGGGGAAGGGTGAATCTAATGGAGAATGGAGAATGTCTCTTGAGGCGCCAGCTAATTTTCCATTTTCCATTCTCCATTAAAAAAAGTCACCTTTCCAATATCCATGCGGCAATATCTTCCAGCGCTTCCGGGGAGATGGTTTCTTCGATTACCCTGTATTCATTGGGCGATCCCGTTTCGGCATGCTGGAATAAATGATTCAATCCGGGGTATTTTTTTACTTTCAAGGCGCTTTTCACCAGCGCCCGGATAGGGGCTAAATTCATATCGGCGGGCACCTGCAAGTCCTTTTCCCCATTCAGGGCGAATACCGGACACTGGATTTTCGTTAAGGCGCCGGAGGGGTCGCAGTTCCGCAACGCGCGGGTTTCGGGCGTCGCCACCTGCATAATTCCTGCTTTACATGCGGCGCGAAAAACTTCCCGGCTTACGGAGGAATCGGGCAGCATCGCCAGCAGGCGCGTGAGCAATTCTTCTTCCGTATTCAACAACCGGGTGGTCAACGAATCGATATGCGCCATTACATAGGCTGTAGAATGATGCCCGGTAAGGGCGGTTACCCTGTCTACCAACAGTTCGTTCACCGCAATGGCTTCGTCGGACGCGCCCTGTGCACGCGCTATCAGGTAGCGTTGCGCCCGCAGCAGGCTGTCGCCGTTGACCGCCATGCCGGCCATAGATACCACATAGGCAATTTCCGGATGGCCGCCTGCCAGCAAAAACGCAATCGTGCCGCCTTCGCTGTGCCCCAGCAGCCCTGTTTTCGCGGGATTTACCTCCGGCCTTGTTTTCAGGTAATTTATGGCAGACAGGGCGTCCGAAGCAAAATCGTCTAACGCCGCAGTGGGGTAGTCCCCGCCCGATTCGGCCACGCCCCTGTCGTCATACCGCAATACGGCAATGCCATTGCGCGTCAGGTAATCCGACAGCACAAGAAACGGACGGTGATTCAACGCCGTTATTTCCTCATTCCTGTTCTGCGGGCCGCTGCCCGAAATCAATACCACCGCCGGAAAATTCTTTCCTTCCTTCGGGAAAGTAAGCGTGCCGGCCAGGATGATACCGGCTTCTTTGTTCTCAAACCGGACGTCTTCGGAACAGTAAGGATAGGGCGCCTGCGGGTCTTGCGGCCGTTTCTTTTCCGTTACCGCCCCGATAAAACAAAAAGCAACAGCGGCGAAAATAACCGATAAAAATACATTTTTCATTTTTTTATATTTAAAGGATGAATGACCGCACAAAGATACGCAATTTAACGGGGAAGGGTGAAGGGGGTGATATGCGATATGCGATGTGCGACTTGCGATAATTACATCAAAAAAACCGCCGGCATGTTTCCATACCGGCGTTTTTCATTAGTTACCTCCCCCCGTCCCCCTCCGAAGGAGGGGGAGTTGGCTCCCTCCCCTTCGGGGAGGGCTGGGGAGGGGTGT
>JAITSM010000086.1 GCA_031287815.1 Prevotellaceae bacterium | reverse complement strand
AAGTAACGTTCAGCGTGTCATGGACAGGTACGCCCTATAACAACCGCGTGTGGGTGTGGGTAGATTTCTGCCCGGTGGCGGGGGCTTCACCGGGTACCTTTGAAAAAGCCGTTATCAGCAGGGCTACCGCTACTGCCGGCGGCATACTAACCGTTGCCGGCAATACGCGCGGCTTTTATGTAACTGCCAACGGCGCGACCGTTACCGCCACGTTAAGTAACGCCACCGGAAAATTCAACTGGTGCGCCTACGGCAGCGACTATCCGCCGAATGTAACGGCTAATGGTGGAATTTATACGTTGCGCGGCACGCCGCCCTTTACACTGATAGCTGCAAGTGGCACCCCAACACAGAAAGTAAGCGGATCAACGATTACGACCTCTGCTGTAACCATTACTCCGATTACTCTAACAGATGAAACCGGTTATCCGGGTGATTTCTGTATTTACACCGGTAGCGATTTACTGATTGATGCTACGCATCTTTGCCAACAGCGCACCAGCGGCGCAAAAAATTGGGAAGCATATATACGGGATGCGCGCGATAGCAAAATTTACCGTATCGTACAAATGCCTGATGGCAAATGGTATTTTGCGCAGGATTTGGATTACCGAAACGGTTCGAATCATATGTATAATGCCTCTTATTGTTCCACATACATCTATGGCGTAACGGCTGCCAACAGTGGCATCGTTTGCCCAAGCGGTTGGGACGTACCAACCAGTGCGATATGGACGCAATTGATAACGTCCATCAATGGTGCCCAAAGCTGCTGGGCTGACTTCTGGCCAACAACCGCCGGGGGAAACGATAATTATGGTTTCACCGCTATAGGTAACTGTGCCAGTATCGCGGTATCCGGTGGAATGATATACAAATTGACCGACTCCGGCTCTTACGCATATCGAGCATACTGGGCGAAAACCGGAAACTGCGCTCAACAAATATTTAATAAACGAGATGCTCGGTGCCACAGAGAATGTATAACAGAGAGCGCGTGGGCATATACTGCTATACGTTGTGTCCACCAACTATAATTTTTATCAAAATAACACAACAACATAGGAGCAAAAAACATTGTCTCCAAATAATGCTATACCTTACTATTATTAGGGCTCCCCCCCCCTCCACCTCTAAAAACCAATTCCCATGAAATACGAATTAGTCTATTCCACCGATTTTACGCAGACGCCTGCGGGCTGCTGCAATGCTGTTGCGATTTAAAGTTCCTTTCGGCGCAAGCGTATGAAATGGTTGTTGCGCAGCTGCCGCCGGTAAGGGAACTGGTAGAAGTGTGATTGCTGTAAAACCGACTTGCCGCACGTGCGGCAACCCTCCCGAAGGGCTGCAATCGACTTGCCGCACATGCGGCAACCCTCCCGAAGGGCTGAAATTGACTTGCCGCACGTGCGGCAATCCTCCCGAAGGGCTGAAATCGACTTGCCGCACATGCGGCAACCCTCCCGAAGGGGTGAAATCGACTTGCCGCACGTGCGGCAACCTTCCCGAAGGGGTAAAATAACCATCTGGGCTGTTTTCATTGTTCGCCCGAATACACGACTACGCCGAAGGATAAGAAAATTTTTTTCATACTATTATTATTTAAAGTTTATAGTTTCCTATTTAAGGTTCCGGCGCCCGTCAACTCTTAGTTCTTAACTCTTAGTTCTTAACTTAACCGCCCCCCGGATTTAGGGCGGATTACACCATTACTTACCCCTCTACCCTCATTTTCCACTACCTGTTCAAAGTCCCTTTTGCTAATACAAAGGAATTTTTGTATATTTGCAGGATGAAAGAAATTTATATTACAGCACTTTCTACTTTTTTGCCCAACCGGGCGGTGGAGAATGAGGATATCGAAAAATATCTGGGGATAATTGACGATATTCCCTCGCGTGCAAAACGGTTGGTGCTGAAAAATAATGGAATTAAAACTCGCTACTATGCCCTGGACGAAGAGGGGAAGGTAACGCATACGAATGTGCAAATGGCGGCGCAGGCCGTGAAACAATTGTGCGCACAGGGTTTTTCCATCAACGATATAGAGCTATTGGCGGTGGGGACGGCTTCGCCGGAACAGCTGGTGCCGTCGCACGGGGTCATGGTGCATGGCCTGCTGGGCGGGAAGAACGCCGAAACGGTTTCTTTTGCGGGCTCGTGCTGCGTCGGGATACAGGCGTTAAAATATGCCTGGCTGTCGCTTTTGTCGGGAGAGAAAAACAATGCGGTGTGCGTGGCGTCCGAACGCCTTTCGGCCTGGATGCTGGCGCAGAACTTTACCGTCGAAATGGAGCGGCTGCGGGATTTGCACCAAAAGCCGGTGCTGGCGTTTGAGAAAGAGTTTTTGCGGTGGATGCTGTCCGACGGCGCGGCGGCGCTGCTTTTGCAACCGGCGCCCGCTCCCGGCGGCCGGTCGTTGAAGATTGAATGGATAGACATTTGCTCGTATGCCCATGAAATGGAAACCTGCATGTATGCCGGCGGGGAGAAGAACGCGCAGGGCGAACTGCTGGGCTGGACGCTGTTCCCCGAAAAAGAATGGCTTTCGCGGTCGCTGTTTGCCTTAAAACAGGATACGCGCCTGCTGGACGGGCATATCGTGAAGCTGGGCGGCCGCTTTTTAATGGAAACGGCAAAGAAAAGAAACCTCCAGGCAGAAGACATCGACTGGTTTTTGCCGCACCTGTCGTCCATGTTTTTCAAAGATAAAATCGCGGGGGAATTGTCCTCGCTGGGGTTTGACATCCCGGAAGAAAAATGGTTTTTAAACCTGCAAAAGATCGGCAATGTGGCGTCGGCGTCCAACTTCATCGTGCTGGAAGAGCTGGTGCATTCGGGGCTGTTGCGGACGGGGCAGAAGATATTATTGATGATTCCGGAAAGCGCCCGCTTTTCGTACGGATATTCGCTATTAACTGTTTGTTGACCTATGACTGTTTGTTGACCTATGAAAATAGAAGAAGCGCTGCAGGAGGAGCTATCGTTCGAAACGCCGCAGCTCCGTAGCGTTTATTATGCTTTGGACGGGGAAGGAAATTACCGGCAGGTATTGAGTTCCGGCTGCAAGGCAAAAATGGACGCTTTATCCTTAACCTGGGAAGGTATTTCAAAAGAAGCGGAAGCCGTCCGGCAGGAAGTGCTGTCGGGCAAAAAGAGCCCGCTGGCTTACCATCTGCGGATGCGCCTGCTGGACATTTCCCTGTTGTCGGCCTATACCGGGCTGTCGAAAAAAACCATAAAAAAGCACCTGAACGCAAAAACGTTTTTGCAACTGGAGGCCTCTATACTGAAAAGATATGCCGAAGCGATGCATATTACGGAGGAAGAACTGAAGAGCGTATGATAGCATTTGAGCATAAGCCGGCGGCGCATTGCGAGAGCGGCGTTACGTCGAATTTACTGAACTTTTACAGTATCAAAGCCAGCGAACCGATGGTGCTGGGGCTGGGCGCGGGGCTGTTTTTCTCCCACATGCCTTTTATTACCTTGCACGGGATGGCGGTTACTTCTTTCCGCCCTTTGCCGGGTCAAATATTTTCGAGGGTAACCCGGCGGCTGGGCGTGAAAGTAAAAAAGCGCCGGTTCCTGAATAAGGATAAATCCATGCAAGCCTTAGACCGTTTGCTGGCGCAGGGAACGCCGGCGGGCGTGCTGACGGGCGTTTACCACCTGTCGTATTTCCCGAAAGAGTACCGTTTTCATTTCAACGCCCACAACATTGTGGTGACCGGTATGGAAAACGGCGTTTATACGGTAAGCGACCCGGTGATTCTGCATCCCGAAACCATCGGCTACGAAGCGTTGAAACGCTGCCGCTACGCCAAAGGCACCTATCCCCCCTACGGCAAGATGTACTGGATTGACCGTATAAAAACGCCGCAGCCCGATATAAAGCGGGCGGTGATTAAAGCCGTAAAGCTGAATTGCCAAAGGATGCTGGATATTCCCCTACCTTTTTTCGGCGTGCGCGGCATCCGGATGCTGGCAAGAAGGATGCGCCGGTGGGAAAAAAGGTTTGGCCCCCACCGGGCGGCCTTGAACCTGGCGCAGGTGATCCGCATGCTGGAAGAAATAGGCACCGGCGGCGCAGGGTTCCGGTTCATGTACGCCGCCTTTTTGCAGGAAGCCGCCGGATTGCTTGGCTGCCCCGCCTTCCGGGCGTATGCCGCGCAGATGACGGAGGCGGGCGACCGCTGGCGCGACTTTGCCGCCGCCGCCGCCCGCAAATTCAAAAACCGGGGGGAATCGGTCTGTTCTTACGACGAACTGGCAGATAAATTAATGAAAATAGCCGCTACCGAAGAAGCCGTCTTCCGCGCGCTGCGAAAAACCGTGTATGAGTTATGAATTATGAGTTATGAATGACTGCCTACTGAAAGTCCCGAAGGGACGCGATATGCATAACCGCAGGCAAGCGCAGCGCAGCCTGCGGAAGAAGTCCCCCACTGCCTTTCGCGGCGCACTGTCCGTGCATAGCAGAAAGCCTGTGCTCCGCGCGAGTGCAGGGAATACCGATGTGCATCCCCATGCTGCGTTCCGCTCCGCTCCACTTGCATGGGGTTATGAAAATGCAAGCCCTCCGGGCTTATTTAATGGAGAATTGAAAATGGAGAATGGAGAATTTGACTGGCGCCAGCCAACTTTTAACTTTTAACTGATGATGCCCGCCGCCATAACCGTTAAACATTTAAAAAAAACCTACCGGGGGAATACCGCTCCGGCGATAGCCCGGCTCTCGCTGTCGATAGCGCAGGGAGCCGTCTTCGGGCTGCTCGGGCCTAACGGCGCGGGGAAAACCACGCTGATAAATATCCTCTGCGGCCTGCGCTCCTTCGACGAAGGGGAGGTACATGTTCACGGCTATTCCCTGCCGGGGCAATGGAAAGAAATAAAACCCCTCATCGGTTTTGTGCCGCAGGAAATAGCGCTCTTCCCCCTGCTTTCGGCCTACGAGAACCTGAAAGTTTTCGGCGGCATTTCCGGCCTGCGCGGTGCGGCGCTGGAAGGCTGCATCCACGACCTGCTGTCGAAGTTCGGGCTCGAACAAAGCAAACGCCGTTACCTGAAAACGCTTTCGGGCGGAATGAAACGCCGGGTGAATTTAATCGCCGGAATACTGCACCGGCCGAAAATACTGTTCCTCGACGAGCCCACCGCCGGCGTGGATGTACAGTCGAAACAGGTCATCCTCGAAAACCTCCGCGAAATCAACCGGCAGGGGACAACCATTATCTACACCTCGCACTACATGGAAGAGGCGGAAACGCTGTGTTCCCGCGTAGCCTTTATCGACGGGGGAGAAATAATAAGCGAAGGAACGCCCGCGGAATTGATCAGCCAACAGCCCGGCTGCGCCTCTTTGGAGATGTTATACCTGCAACTTACCGGAACCAGCCGGTTTCAGGTTTAAAGTTTAAACTTAAATGAACAAATTCGGATTTTTAGTCTATAAAGATTTCCTGCTGCTGGCGCGCGACAAGGCCGGGCTGGCCATGATGTTCCTCATGCCCCTGCTGCTGGTGGTCATCATGACGCATTTGCAAAATAGCGCCTTTCTGGCGGTGCACGAAAGCCACATTCCCCTGCTGCTGCTCAACCACGACCCCGATTCCCTGGGAATGGCCATTGAAAAACAGATAGGGCAGCCGGGCGTTTTCGAGGTGCACAAAACCATCCACGGGGAGCCGCTAACCGAAGAAATGCTGGTCAAGGCGGTGAGCAGGGGCGATTACATGGTCGGCATAGTGGTGCCGGAACAGGCGACCATGCAGATCCGGAAAAACGTCAAACGCTATGTCATGGGCGCCTTTCACGGGCAGGCGGCGCCCTCGCCCACCGATTCGGTACAAATCACCATTTACCTCGACCCGGTTATCAAAAGCTCGTTCCGCACCACCTTGATGAGCGCCCTCCGGGAATACGCCGTACGCACGGAATCGGATTTTATCTTTAACGAAATTATTGCCGAAGTAAACCGGATCTCGCCGGTGCCGGTGGCGGCCGTTCGCCCGGCGCGCCACCAGGTTATTTTCAAAGAACAATACGCCTCCCTGAAGGAACCCGACAAAATCCCCAATGCCGCACAGCACAACGTGCCCGCCTGGAGCCTCTTTGCCGTCTTTTTTATCACCATTTCCCTGTCGGGAAATATTATCCGGGAACGCGAAGACGGCAGCTACACCCGCCTCCGCCTGATGCCCTGCCCCTACGCCTTCTATTTATTCGCCAAAGCGGCCGTATACTTTTGCGTCTGCACCTTGCAGTTTGCGGCGCTGATGCTCTTGGGCGTTTACGTTTTTCCCTTGCTGGGCTTGCCGGCGTTGGATTTCGGTATCGACTATTTTGCGTTAGCCTTCACCTGCATCTCTTCGGCGCTGGCGGCCATCGGCTACGGCGTGCTGATAGGAAAAGTCGCGGGGACGCACCAGCAGGCGGCGATTTTCGCTTCCATCTCGGTAGTCATCATGGCGGCGGTCGGCGGCGTATGGATTCCCGTATTTGTCATGTCGCCCCTGATGCAGCTGCTCAGCCGCATCTCCCCGTTGAACTGGGGGCTGGAAGGCTTTTACGACGTCTTTGTAAGAGAAGGAACCCTTGCCGCCGTACTGCCCGAATGCGCCGCCTCCCTCCTGTTTTTTGCCGGCTGCACCGCCACCGCAATTTGGTACAATAAAAGAAAAAGAATAACTTTATGAATTAGGAATTATGAATTTCAACTTTCAACTACCCAGTTCCCATAGGGCGCTGGCGTCCCCAGAGTGGGGAAAGCCAAATAATATACTAAATGAATGAAATTATGAATTATTTTCCCACAGATTTTCACAGATTAAATCTGTGAAATGGGAAAAAATCTGTGTAAATCTGTGGGAGAACCTTAAACTTTAAACTTTAAATTAAAAATTTTGATGGAAAAAACAGCACTTGTAGAACAGTTAAAGGCGCAAATCATAGAAGCATTATTGCTCGAAGACCTTACGCCAAACGATATTGATCCGGCAGCGCCGCTCTTTGTAGAAGGGCTGGGGCTGGACTCTATCGACGCCCTGGAATTGATTTTATTGTTGGAAAAACACTACGGCATCCGGGTCGAAGACCCCAAAGAACGCCGCGAAATCCTGCAATCCATAAATACCATGGCCGATTATATCTTGAAGCATGAAACAGAAGTATGAAGTAGGTAGAAAAGGGATGAAAGCCCTTCGGGCGATGAAAGGGAGGAATGCTGGCGCCAGCCACGCCGTCATTGCGACGGCGAGGAACGAGCCGGTCGCCATCCAGAAGATTCACTTCATTACGTTTCTCACTGGATTGCTTCGCTTCGCTCGCAATGACGGAGCCAGCGCTCATACTTCATACTTCATACCTCATAATTCATAATTCATACCTCACCACTCACTGCATTATGAACGACTGCCAACTGCCTACTGAAGACTGCCTGCTGATTACCGGCGTTGGCATCATTTCCGCGCTCGGCCGCTCGGTAAAGGAAACGCTGGACGCCCTGCGGAAACAACAATCGGGACTGTCCCCCGTCACGATACTCGATACAAAGTTAAAACATATCCCGGCGGGGGAAGTAAAATACAGCGACGAAGAATTACTCGACCAACTGGGCATCTCGACCGGGCGGGACGCCTATACCCGCACCGCCCTGCTGGGGCTGGCGGCGGCGGAGGAAGCCATGCGGATGTCGCAAAGCGGGGGGGATAAAAAAAGAATCAGCCTGGTGTCGTCCACCACCACCGGCGGAATGCGTTTCCACGAAAAAAACGCGCGGGAAATATTCTCGGGAACCATCGACCGGAAGTACATATCCCTGCTGGACTGCGCCGATGCGGCGCAGCAAATCGCCCAACGTTTCGGTATCACGGAAAATATTACTACAGTAAGCACCGCCTGTTCCTCTTCGGCGAATGCCATTATTGTCGGCGCAAGGATGATTAAAAACGGGCTGGCCGACAAAGTACTGGTTGGCGGCACGGACGCCTTGACCCGCTTCGCCCTGAACGGATTTAACAGCCTGGAAATTCTATCGCCGGACGGCTGCCGGCCTTTTGACGCCCGCCGGAACGGCGTGTCGTTGGGCGAAGGAGCGGCTTATTTAGTGCTGGAATCGGCGGCGACAGCCCGCCCGGAGCGCATTTTATGCCGCCTGAGCGGGTATGCGAATACCAACGAAGCCTATCACCAGACCGCCTCGTCGCCCGGCGGCGAAGGCGCCGCCCACTCTATCCGGCAGGCGCTGGCGTCGGCGGGGCTCCGCCCTGAAGACATCGACTATATCAATGCGCACGGCACCGGCACGCAGATTAACGACCTCTCGGAAGGCCGCGCTATCGAAACGGTTTTCGGCCATCATATCCCGCCGGTGAGTTCTACCAAAGGCTATACCGGCCATACGCTGGCGGCGGCCGGCGCGGCGGAAGCGGTCATTTCCATCCTCGCCCTGCAACACAGCATGCTGTTCCCCAACCTGCGCTTTACGGCGCCCATGCCCGAACTCTCCTTTACCCCCCAAACAACGCTGGAAGAAAACGCGCCCCTCCGCCATGTCCTCTCCAATTCCTTTGGCTTCGGCGGGAGCAACGCTTCCTTAATTTTTTCACGACCGTAATGATGCCAGCTTATATCATATCTACCGGGCTTATTTCGCCACAACGCACGTTTGAAAACGATTTCTCCTGCGACGCGGACACCGGCGGCGCGCCCATCCTCACGGCCGTAGAGCCGGACTACAGGGGGCTTCTCCACCCGGTGCAGCTGCGGCGCAGTTCGCGGATACTGAAACTGGGAATAGGCGCGGCGCAACGCTGCATCCATAATGCCGGCGGGCGGCAGCCCGACGCCATCATCGTCGGCACCGGCCTCGCCTGCGTCAACGACCTGGAAACTTTTATGAAATCTATCGAAGAATCCGGCGAACAAGGCCTCTCTGCCATTCCCTTTATCAATTCTTCGCACAATACGGTGGCGGCGCAGGTGGCGCGCACATTGCAAATACAAACCTACAACAATACCCATTGCCATCGCGGCGCGTCGTTTGAAAACGCCCTGCTGGATACGTTGATGCTCCTCCAGGAAGAAGAATACAAACACGTACTGGTAGGCGGTATCGATGAATTTTCCATGCATTATTACCGGCTGCTGGAGGAAAAGCCCGTCGCCGGCGAAGGCGCGGGATTTTTCCTGTTGAGCGATACGCCGCCCGGAAATAACAGCGTAAAAATTTCAGCCGTCAAAACGTTTTACCGCCCCCCCGAAGATTTCATTGCCCGATTCCTGGAAGAACAGCAGCTCCCGGCGCATCAGCTGGACGCCGTAGTGTTGGGAATAAACGGCCTCCCCGCCGACGACGCTGTGTACCGCCGGCAGATAGATACTTTTTTCCCGCCCCACGCCCTGCTGGCCGCCTATAAACACCTCTGCGGCGAATACCGCACCGCCGGCGCCTTTGCCCTCGCCCTCGCCACCCATGCCCTGTGGGCAGGCGCTTTTCCCGCCCCGTCCGTATTAAGGCCCGGCGCCTCCGGGAAGCTGCAAAAGGTCCTCCTCTATAACCATTACCAAAACTGCAACCACTCGCTGGTAGTGCTGGAAGGTGGTTGAGAATGGAGAATGGAAAATTGGCGGGCGCCGGGGGTCAGTAGGCAGTTTTTAGTTTTCAGTAGGCAGTGGCTGGCGCTAGCCAACTCATGACTTACGACTCATAACTCACGACTAATTTTCCATTTTCAACTTTTTACTACCTTTGCATTTAAATAAAAAGCAATGGAAAATAAACATCAGGCTATGCAAGAAACGGCTACTCCTCCGGAAAATGAGGGGACAATACGAACATTAAATTTCCTGGAAGAAATTATTGAAGCCGATTTGACGGCGGGAAAATATAAAAGTATTCTCACGCGTTTCCCGCCGGAACCCAACGGATACCTGCATGTGGGACATGCCAAAAGTATTTGCCTTAATTTCGGGCTGGCCAAAAAATATGGCGGCAAAACCAACCTGCGCTTCGACGATACCAATCCCGCAAAGGAAGAAACCGAGTACGTGGACGCTATCAAGGAAGACGTGCGGTGGCTCGGTTTTGAATGGGCAAATGAATTTTATGCGTCCGATTATTTTGAACAGTTGTATGAATGGGCGTGCATGCTGATCAAAAAAGGGCTGGCCTATGTGGACGACCAGGCGCAGGAAGAAATCCGCCGGACGCGGGGAACGGTTACGCAGCCGGGCATCAACAGTCCTTACCGCAACCGCAGCGTGGAAGAAAACCTGGATTTGTTTACCCGCATGCGCGCCGGCGAATTTGCCGACGGCACAAAAGTATTGCGCGCGAAAATTGATATGGCGCATCCGAATATGTTAATGCGCGACCCGTTGATGTATCGCATCATTCACACCGGCCACCACCGCACCGGCGACCGGTGGTGCATTTACCCGATGTACGACTATGCGCACGGCGAAAGCGATTCGATAGAACATATCACCCATTCCATTTGTACGCTGGAGTTCGACGTGCATCGCCCGCTGTATGACTGGTTCATTGAGAACCTGGAAATATTCCCTTCGCGGCAATATGAATTTGCGCGGCTCAATTTGACGTATACGGTGATGAGCAAGCGCAAGCTGCTGGAGCTGGTAAAAAACAGGTACGTCGCCGGATGGGACGACCCGCGTATGCCGACGATTTGCGGCATGCGCCGGCGCGGCTACACGCCCGAGAGCATCCGCCTGTTTGCCGAAAAGGTGGGCGTCGCCAAGCGCGACAACGTCATTGACCTTTCGCTGCTCGAATGGTGCGTGCGCGAAGACTTGAACAGGCGCGCCAACCGCTACATGGCCGTGCTCGACCCCCTGAAAGTGGTTATCACCAACTATCCCGAAGGGCAAACCGAAGAGATGGAAGCGGTGAATAATCCCGAAGATGAAACCGCCGGGAAACGGCTTGTGCCCTTCAGCCGCGAGATATATATCGAGCGCGAAGACTTTATGGAAAACCCGCCGAAAAAATACTTCCGCCTCTCGCCGGGCAACGAAGTGCGCCTGCGGTATGCCTACATCATCAAGTGCGAAGAAGTGGTGAAAGACACCGCCGGGAACATTACGGAACTGCGTTGCACCTACGACCTCGACACGCGCAGCGGCAGCGGTAGCAGCAGGCAGGTGAAGGGCACGATACACTGGGTGTCGGCGGCGCACGCCGGGCGCACCGAAGTGCGTTTGTTCGACCGCCTGTTCACCGAAGCCCGCATGGACAGCCTTCCCGAAGACAGGGATTACAAGGATTTCATCAACGCCGGCTCGTTACGCATAATAACGGCGTTTACCGAACCGGCATTAAAAGGCTTGCCGCACCTGGCGCACGTGCAGTTCGAGCGGCTCGGCTACTTCACCGTCGATACGGATGCTACGCCGGACAGGCCGGTATTCAACCGCACCGTAACGCTGAAAGACACATGGGCAAAGGTGGCGGGGAAATAGGAAAAGTGGTGCCTTTACAATAAAATTACATATCAATGAATATTGTAGAACAGAATATGGGAAACGTTGCCAGGATTTGTGAACAACACAAAGTAAGCAATATGTATTTGTTTGGTTCCATTCTTACCGATAAATTTTCAGCGGATAGCGATATTGATTTTTTGGTTAATTTCGGGCGCGTCGATTTATTTCATTATTTTGACAATTACATGGGATTGAAAGAATCTTTGGAAGCATTGTTCCGGCGGCCGGTGGATTTGGTAGAAGAGAAAACCGTCAAAAACCCTGTTCTTCGCCGCTCTATTGAACGAAATAAAAAGTTGATTTATGGATGAACAAATCGAAAAATGGTTATTTGATATTCGCATAGCTATTGATGAAATCAACAGTTATTTTCAGGATGGTGAAAAAAGATTTGCACTTTTTCAACAAAACCAAATGTTAAAACGTGCGATTGAACGCAATCTTGAAATTATAGGCGAAGCGGTTAATCGTATTCTAACGAAAGACCCGACTATTCCAATAAAAAATGCACGCAAAATAGTCGGTTTGCGAAATCATGTTATCCATTCATACGACAGCATTTCCGATGAAAATATTTGGGCGATTATTATCAACAACCTACCGGAACTCCAAAAAGACATTGATAAACTAATTTGAGCGGAAACTTATTCCTCTTCTGCTTCCTGCCGTTGCCTCTTTTGTCCCTGCTGCAATATTTTCACTCTTTGTTATTAACTCTTAAATATCTTTTCTATCGCCTCCCACAATAGCTGTACCCATACCGGTAGGTTCGCCTCCGCCGCTACCCGCAGCAAAAGCAGTTGTATTTTTAACCATAGTAGTTTTAGTTTCATATTTTTTTGTATTTTTGTGACCGCTTTAATATAAAAGGTGCCTTTGCACCCAGAGAATTATAGCTCCTTAGTATTCCATGTGTGCGTTGGCACCTTAACCGTTCAATAGGACTTGTGAGGTGGTATTGAACGGGGAAGAACAGGGGCTATATTTATTTTGCCCCTGCGCAGTAAGTAAAGAACATTTTAGTTTTATGCTTGCGCAATGAAGCCTTAGGGGGAACAAGACGCAACGGTGGTAGCGTTTGATTGGAACGCTATAAATTCTGTTATATTATACGCTGCTTTTACATGGGAGTTGGTTTAATTACAGCAATGGCACGTGTGGAGGTAGTTCAATCCAGCAGTTTCGGGGCGAGTCACCCAGCAGCGGGCGTACTGGCGGGCAGCGCAGTCACCACAACACTTGTCTAGCACTTCGGTTAGGGCACCGCTAGGGGCATTTAGCCCTGACCAGATTACAGTTTCAGGTTGACATGTGGGGTCTCTACTAGCCATGCAGCCGGCAGTACAGCCTGAATTGTAGTATGTGCTATAACGACTGTTTACCACGGCGTCGCACTCGTTACGTGATTGCACATAGGCGGTCGCACAAATACCAGTACATGCCCCGTCATTTGTAGTGTAAGTGCTGATAGCTTTACACACACCGCTGCAATTCGTTGTTCCGGTAACGCAGCAATTCAACAATCCCGCAGCTTCGCCGTCCTTTCCGCACAACACGCCCGGACAGCCGGTAGCGTCGGTGAGGGCAGTAATAGTACCACCCGAATAAGTGTAGGCGTTTACTTCCGCCGTGCCGGCGGAAGTAGTAATGATAAACGGCGGCGTGCCTTTCAAGTCATAGCCGCCGCTGGAGTTGTCCACCGCATTGGGCGGAAAGTCGCTGCCGTAGGCGCACCAG
>JAITSM010000210.1 GCA_031287815.1 Prevotellaceae bacterium | reverse complement strand
GGTTGTCGGGGTTATTATTCACATCGGCCACCGGCGCAAAGTTCAGGTGAATGCCCATGCGCCGGCACTGTTCGCCGACCGCTTCGCCCATTTCCTCCATCAGCGAATTATCCGGCAGCGCGCCCAGCATCATTTGGCGGGGGAAACTCAGCACGCTGTCCATGCGCATGCCCACGCCCCATTCCCCGTCGATAGCCACCAGCAGGGGCACACGGCTGCGCTGTTGCAGGCCGTTAATCGCCGCCGCATAGGACGACGGCTGCGCTTTCATCACAATCACGCCGCCCACCTGCTCGGCCTCCACCAGCCGGCCGGCCTCGTCGAGCTGCCGCTGGGACCTTCCGGTAATATTCACCGGCACCATGAACAGTTGCGCAATCCGCTGTCGTGGCGAGAGGGTATGCATCACAGAATCCACCCAGCGCTGTTCCATCCGCCGCTGCTCCTGCGGAACAGCCGTACGCGCCCCCGCCGCCGGCGGGAAAAAAAGGATGAAATGGATGAAAAGGGTGAAGGGGATGAAGGGGGAATGGATGAAAAGGGTGAAGGGGGAATGGAAAATGTTTTTCATGGTTGTGTTAAAAATATCTGCAAAAGTAATAAAATAATTAAGAAGTAGGAAGTAGGAGGTATGAAGTATGAGGTGGCTGGCGCCGGAGGCCAGTAGGCAGTTTTTAGTAGGCAGTAGGCAGTAGGCAGTAGGCAGTCATCAGAACCCATACTCCGGCGCCAGCCACTGCCTACTGCCTACTGAAAACTGCCTGCTGTTATTTTCTTGCGATATTGAATTTGAAGTTTACCATCTAAGGGGGTTGTGGCAATTGCCGCAAGCCCATTTTTGCCTCCGGAAGGGGTTGCAGAAGGTTCTGCGACCCTGCTTTCACTTCTGGAGAAGGTTGCAGAAGGTTCTGCAAGCCTGTTTTTGCCTCTGAAAGGGGTTGCAGAAGGTTCTGCAACCCTGCTTTCACTTCCGGACAAGATTGCAGAAGGTTCTGCAAGCCTGTTTTTGCCTCTAAAAGGGGTTGCAGAAGGTTCTGCAACCCTGCTTTTACCTCTGGAGAAGGTTGCAGAAGGTTCTGCAAGCCCATTTTTGCCTCTGGAAGGGGTTGCAGAAGGTTCTGCAACCCTGTTTTCACTTCCGGACAAGGTTGCAGAAGGTTCTGCAAGCCTGTTTTTATTTCCCGACAGGGAAAAAAAGCCGGATAGTAAGACCGGCAGGGTTTTTAACTCTCAGTTCTCATCATAAGAAACGTCAAAATCCCATGACCACTGGTCGTAGAAGAGGTTGCCGCCGATCCATTCGAGTTCGCCGCGCTGGAAGTCGATGAGGTCGCTGCGCGGGTAGATTTTTGTCGGGAAAAGCGGTTGTGAATAGTCGCTGTTTACAATCCACCGGTAAGCGTCGAGGCCGTTGGTGTAAAAATATTTCACGTGCTCATCCTCCGAAAACCGGTTGACGCCGAAGGATTCGTCCATAGGAATCCAGCCGACGCCTTCGAGGTAAAATTCGCTCCAGTCGTGCAGGTTGGTGCGGTGAGGGTGCATCATAAACCCGCTCTGCCAGCGGGCGGGAATGCCGTTGTAGCGCGCGAGGGTCATAAATAAGAGGGTTACCTGCCCGCAGTCGCCGTGCCGGTTTTCCAGCACGTAGGCCGGGATATTGTCTATCGTGGAATAGTCCGTTGCGCCGGCCCAGGGGAAGGTTTCGTCTATCCATGTAAAGATTTTCTTCATTTTCCGGTAGGGGTTTGTTTCGTTGCCGACAATGCGCTTGGAGATGGCTTTGATGGAATCGCTGAAAACGATGTGCGGCGGGCGTTCTGCGGTACAGGTTTTGTATACTTCGCTCTCCGTGTCGTAGGGCATAAGGGTTTTCGTTTCTAGCCCGAACCATTCCGCCGCCGATTGGTAAGAAAATTCATAGGCGAAGGTCAGCGGTTCATCCTGCCGGGCGGTTTTTTCCATGTAGAGCGTACGGTGGGCGTATTCCGGCGGGGAGATAACGTAATTGCTGTCGTTTACCGCCAGCAGCCGGACGTTTGTTTGCCGGCGGATATCTTCCCGGAGGTAGGGCAGCCAGCAGCGCACGGTTTCGCCTGCCGGAACGGCATTGGGCTTCAGGGTTACCTGGTAGCTTACTTTCATGCGGACGGGCGCCGACAGGGGCTTTTTCGTCTTCATAGCCGACGCGATGACTTCGGGCAGGTGCTGTTTCAATGTTTCTTCTTTTTTGTCCGGTGCGGGCGGGTTTATTTCGCGTTTGCGGGCGGCCGCTTCCCGGTCAATGCGGAACAGGTTGGGCGCCGCTTCGGAAAAGTACTTTCTTTCCCCGTCAATGGTGAGCGCTTCCAGTGATTTTTCGGCTTCCCATTTGGAAAGCATTTCATCGGTTACGTCGGGGTAGTAGGTTTTGATATAATCCCGCACGTTGTTTTTTGTCTGGTCAAATTCCAGCGCGATACGGCGCATCTTTTCTTTCCGCCATTGGAGGTCATACACCGTAGCTTCCGGCGGGCGCTGTTCGGCAATATACAAGTCGATGAGGTAGGCGGCGCGGGTAAAGTTACCGGCTGTTTCTTCGGCGTCGATTTGCGCCAAACTTACCGGCGACGGCGCACAGGCATACATGGCCGGTATAAGAAGAAGAAGAAGGAGTTGTTTCATAGTGGTCATTATTTTTAATGTTTCCCCGCAAATGTACGTAAAATAATTCATTCCGGCTCCAAAGCAAAACCGCTTGAAGCGATTTTTTATGATTTGTATTTACAGCGCCCCCCCACAGACTTATGTATAATAGCAAAAAAATAATTATCTTTGCGGCGGATTTGATATATAAAACAGCTCAGCATATATGAATATTTTCAATGGCGCATCTTCACTTTCTTTTTTATGGCGCGGAATAGCGGCCTGTTGCTTATTGTCCGCTTGCGGCGGAGAGGACGACACAACCGCCTCCTCCGGCATCTTGGGCATGCAGGGCTCGATCACTGCCAATATGCACGATTACGCCGTTAGCGGCACGACGCTTTTTTTGAAAGCCGAAGGCATCACGGCGCCGGCAAAAGATAAAATCACCTACCAGTGGAGCATTGCCGACCCTGCGTCTTCTTACATTTGGGGGCAGGTAATCAAATACCAGTTCCCCGACAGCGGGAATGCCGCTACCGTTAGCGTTACGCTCACCGGCACGTCCGACGGTTATTACAGTACCGCCACCACGAAAGCCATCACGCTTATTGAAGATTCTTTTGCCGCAACGGTAAAAGGGCTTGCCGAAGGAGCAAGCACATTCATCGATACGCGCGACGGGCAAACCTACCTGTATACCCGCATCGGCAATTACGACTGGATGACCCAAAACCTGAACTGGGCGGGCGCGGACACCGGGAGGAGTTACAAAAATGAATCCGAGTATGACATTATTTTCGGGCGGCTGTATTCGTGGAACGAAGCGACAACTGCTTGCCCGGACGGCTGGGACTTGCCCGACACCGTTGCATGGAACGACTTGGGGAAAACGCTGAACGACGACGTCCCCGTTACTTTTGAAAGCTACTGGCCGAAACTGGGAAGCTATGCAACAGCCAACGCCGTGATTCGCGAGAAGAAGCTGTGGCCTTACGACCCTAATAATACCAAAGAAAACAAACAGGGGTGGAATGCCCTCCCTGCGGGGGAATTTTCGGGCGGCATCTTTTCCGGCAACGGGCGCTACGGCCACTGGTGGAGCGCTACGCCTGATCCGGATAAAACAGCCTACGCCTATTCGCGGTACATTATATATAATAATGCCTCCTTCTATTTTGTAGACCGGCACAAACAATCCTATCTCTCCGTCCGTTGCGTAAAAATGTGAAGGGGGAAGGGGCTCCTCACGCTTAGAAACTATGATACTGTAATGGCTTTTTGATATTCACTTCTCGCTTTTTGCAAATACGCCAATAACTGTTTTGTAGACATGGTAGAAATCTCATTATTGATTTCACGCCGGATGTCCCGCATCATTTGCACGCAGTCAAATTTCTTCTTTGTTTTCATAACTGATTAAATCTTTTGGTGAACGTATTTCCAGAATGACATATCCGTTTTTGATATTTATGGCATTATATCCTCTTATCCTTTGTATGTTTACAATATGTTTAAAATTCCAACTAACCAATATGTCTATTTTGTGAACCGTAGCGGTGGCTATATGGATACAATCTTCCAAGCTTGTTTGGCCGACAACCTTTTCTTTCAAATACTCATTGGCTAATGCCACGCATTCCGGCGAGGCGATGACTTCTTTAAAATCAATTGCTAAATCATGTAATAGTGTTTTTACATTTTGTGGCGCTTTTATCAGTTCTTTTAGCGTTAAATCCGAAATCGCCACATCATACTTTCCGTTTTTTATGGTTTGAAAAAGCCGTTGGGTGTCCTGTTGAAATTCATCATCATAATAACCGCCGATAACGGATGTATCCAGGTATAATGTTAATTTTCTGCCTTCCATTGCTTTTTTTTTCACAAATATACGTAAAATTTCCCATTCCCCCCTGGCAGTAGGCAGTCTTCAGCAGGCAGTCGCTGGCGCCAGCTACCTCCTACCTCCTACTTCCTACCTCATACATAAAAAATAGGATTCTCCTTTTTTTAATTTAATATATTCAGTTACCATTGATTGGGGACATCCCCCGGCGCATTCGGGACATCCCCCGGCGCGTTCGGGACATCCCCCGCTGCGTTCGGGACATCCCCCGGCGCGAGCGGGGGACTCCCCGGT
>JAITSM010000185.1 GCA_031287815.1 Prevotellaceae bacterium | reverse complement strand
TTCTCCATTCAGTAAGTCCGGCCGCAACAGCTGTGTGCGTTGCAGCGATTGTTCTTCCTGCCATTCGGCAATTTTTTTATGATGCCCCGACAGCAAAATTTCGGGGACGCGCCAGCCGTTAAATTCTTCGGGGCGCGTATAAACCGGCGGCGCCAGCAGCCCGTCCTGAAACGAGTCGGTGAGCGCGGAAGTTTCGTCGGAAATTACGCCCGGAATAAGGCGCACCACCGCATCCACCAGCACCGCCGCCGCAAGTTCGCCGCCGCTTAGCACATAATCGCCAATGGAAATTTCTTTGGTGATTAAATGTTCGCGGATACGGTGGTCGATACCCTTGTAGTGCCCGCACAAAATCATCATGTTCGACAGGGTGGAAAGGCGGTTCACGCAAGGCTGCGCCAGCCGTTCGCCGTCGGGCGTCAGGAAAATGATTTCGTCATACGCGCGTTCTTTTTTCAGCCTTTGCACCCATTCAAAAACCGGCTCTATCATCATCACCATGCCGGCGTCGCCGCCAAACGCATAGTCGTCCACCTGCCGGTAGCTTCCCTTGCCGCAGTCGCGGATATTGTGAATGTGTATTTCCACGCATCCTTTCTCCTGCGCGCGTTTCGGGATAGAATACCCCAGCGGGCTTTCCAGTATTTCGGGAATAACGGTCAGAATGTCTATTCGCATCATGGGTACAAATTTAAGCAAATTTTCAGGAATGGGAAATTAGGGGGGATGGATTATTTTTTTCGTACTTTTGTAGTTAAAAAATAACCTGAATATTAAATACACATGAACAAAGAAATCATTCAAGAGGCTTTTATTGCCTGCTACGGCGCGCGGGGCGCTCAAATTTACACTTCGCCCGGACGTATCAACCTGATTGGCGAACATACCGACTACAACGGCGGTTTTGTATTCCCGGGCGCTATCGACAAGGGAATCATGGCGGCGATCCTGCCTAACGGCAGGAGGGAAGTGCGGGCGTTTGCGATTGACCTCCACGAACAGGCCACCTTCGGACTGTGCAAAAACGACCTGCCTGCGCAGGGTTGGGCAAGGTATATTTTCGGCATTTGCCGCGAATTGATAAAACGCGGCGTATGTGTCGGCGGCTTTGATACGGCCTTTGCCGGCGATGTGCCGTTGGGGGCGGGCATGTCGTCATCGGCGGCGCTGGAGAGTACGTATGCCTTTGCGCTGAATGAACTCTTCGACGGCAGGCTCGACAAGCTGGAGCTGGCAAAAGCC
This sequence comes from Prevotellaceae bacterium, assembly GCA_031287815.1. Lineage (GTDB taxonomy): Bacteria > Bacteroidota > Bacteroidia > Bacteroidales > UBA932 > JAIRKX01. Next base: position 2,837 of record JAITSM010000185.1, on the reverse strand, counting down.
GGGCAGGCCACCGAACATAATTACTGCGGCGTGAAATGCGGTATCATGGACCAGTTCGCTTCCCTCTTCGGCAAGGCGGGAAACCTGATGCGGCTTGATTGCCGTTCGCTGGAATACCGCTATTTCCCCTTCGACCCGAAAGGCTACCGGCTGGTGTTGCTGGATACGCTGGTGAAGCATGAACTGGCTGCGTCGGCCTACAACAAACGGCGCCAGTCGTGCGAAACAGTGGTGGCGGAGATACAGAAAAAATACCCGCAAGTACAGTTTTTGCGCGACGTTACGTGGCCGATGCTCGATGAAATAAAGCCATCCGTTGACAGCGAAGACTACCGACGCTCCCGGTATGTTATACAGGAAATCGAGCGGGTACTGGCGGTGTGCGAGGCTTTGGAGCGGGGCGACTATGAAACGGTAGGCGCAAAAATGTATGAAACGCATCACGGCATGAGCCAGCTTTATGAAGTAAGTTGCGGGGAACTTGATTTCCTGAATGCGGTGGCACGCGACTGTGGCGTTACCGGTTCCCGCGCGATGGGCGGCGGCTTCGGCGGCTGCACCATCAACCTGGTGAAGGATGATTTATACGGAAAATTCATTCATTCCGCGAAAGAGAAATACCTTGCCCGCTACGGCAAGGAACCGAAAATATACGACGTGGCCATCAGCGACGGCGCTAAAAGAATGGCCAAAAGCTAAAAGCTATATCAGGCGGCGCAATAAGAAAACGCCGGTATGGAAACATACCGGCGTTTTTTTCAATCAGGAATTAAATGATGGCTTTTTTCCCTGCATCTTTTAATTTTTAATCCTACTGCCCGCTTTCTTCCAGGATTTTGGAGTAGCGCTCAAAGTCTGCCTGCATTTCGGGAGATTGTTCGCGGAAACGGTAGTAGATATTTTTCAGGAATTGCACAGTGGACATTTCTTCGGGATACAATTCATACGCGCGGACAAAGGAAGGCAAGGCGGCCTTCAGTTCCGCATCCAGCTCTTTCAACATAACGGCGTATTTCGCGTCGTCCGGCTCTTTGCTCGCGGCATCCTGAATGCTGATGGCTTTGTTGTAGTGCAGCACGCCTATATGATAGTGCGCCGGGAAATAATCGGGATTTACTTCGATGGCTTTCAGGTAGCATGTCATTGCTTTTTCTTTATCGTTCAGCTGTTCGTCGTAGATATTTCCTTCCTTGTCGTAGAGGCTGGCGTTGTTCGGTTCGTTTTCCTGCGCCTGTTTCAGGTAGCCGAAAATGGTGGTCATATCGCTGCCGGCATTGATAAGCTGCACCAATATTTGCTGGTTTTTCGGGTACTTCAAAAAGGCTTTCGCCAACACGTCATTGGCTTGTAACGAATCGCCTTTGGCTTGCAGCAATGCGGCATAGCTGGCATTCACGTTGCCTTCGGCTTCGTAGTCCAGTTCTATCAATTGTTTGAAATAGGTTATCGCCTTTTCGTCGTCCTTCAGAAGAGTGGAAAGGAACGCCACATTGTAGAGCGTTACCGTATCAATAACCCCAATGGCCGGATGCCCGGTACATTGCAGGGAAGTTTCAAAATAACGCAATGCATTTTCATATTTTTCCAGCGTGTAGGCGGTGGCTGCTTCCTGGCTCAATTTATTTGCCAGTATTTGCAAGCCCTCGTGGATTTTTTTCTCATTGCTTTTCTTGGCGTCCAGGTCGTAGGCCTTGCTGTAAGCGCCGTAGGCTTTGATGAGCGGATCGTCGGTAGCCAAATCTTTAACTTCCCAAAACGCCAGCAAACCGGCGGGATTAAAGTACAGGTCTTTGTCGGGATAGCGCAGAATTTCGTAGGCGACGCTGTCCAGTTCGAGGTTGTCCGTCCTGGATTTTTCGTCTTTCAGGATTGTTTTTATTTGTAATTGCGGCATTCCCGGCATCACGCTTTTTACGGGAAGTTCGTAAATATCCATAAAGAGTTGGGCGCGGTTCAGCCATGTTTTAGGGTCTGTTCCCTTTTTGGCGTCGGCGACTTCGGTATCGCTTTTAGCCAGCTTGGTTACCAGTTTTTCTTTTTCCTTGTTTTGTGCAGTTAATTGTGTTACTCCGAACACCAATAACATTAAGAGTAGTTTTTTCATATTGTTAAATTTTAGTTTTTAAAAATAATTTATACAAATATATGAATTTTTTATTTAATTAAAAATATACTTCAAGAAACCGGATGAAGTAGGAAGTAGGAGGTGAAGAGTGAAGAGTGAAGAGTGAAGAGTGAAGAGTGAAGAGTGAAGAGTGAAGAGTGAAGAGTGTAGAGTGAAGAGTGAAGAGTGAAGGGTGAAGAGTGAAGGGTGAAGGGTGAAGAGTGAAGAGTGAAGGGTGAAGAGTGACACGATCAACGGCACACGGCGTGAAACGCCGGATTTTCATAACCGCAGGCCAGCGCAGCGCAGCCTGCGGAAGAAGCCTCCCACTGCCTTTCGCGCGGAGCACTGTCCGTGCATAGCGGAAAACCTGTGCTCCGCGCGAGGGGCAGGGAAGTGCATCTTGCCCCATGCTGCGTTACGCTACGCTTCACTTGCATGGGGTTATGAAAATGCAAGCCCTGCGGGCTTATTCAATGGAGATTTTTTTTTGAGGTAGGAAGTATGAAGTATGAGCGCTGGCGCCAGCCGCGCCTTTAGGAGAGGGGCTGGGGGTGAGGTTAAGCCGCGCCTTCCTCCTTTTCCCCACTAAAAGAACACTTTTTTTGCACATTCAAACATTTTACATACCTTTGCACCTGTTTCCCATAGCTTTTAGTTTGTATTGTGTATAACTTCTTGATAAAATATAGCCAAACCCCTTGCGCCGCAACGAAATTTGTCGTATCTTTGT
>JAITSM010000170.1 GCA_031287815.1 Prevotellaceae bacterium | reverse complement strand
AGGTGTAAAGGCAGCAATGTCAAAGCCGAGTAGTACTAATCACCCGAAAGAGCTTTTTCTTCAGAGGAAGTATAGACTTACGGAAGATATCTTCTCTTTAACCTTATAGCGGTGGAAGTGGGATTTAAATTTAAATTCGAGTTCTGCCGGAGCAATGAATATAAATAAATATAAATATTATGAAAAAAATATTTTTGTTAACTATGGTGGCTTTAATATTTACTTGCAATGCTGAAGCCCAAGAAAAATCTTACTCAGAATTGGGTGTTTTAAGTGATGCCTTTTTAGGCAGTCCTATTTTAGCAGGTGTAAAAAAGATGACAGATTTTCAAATAATCGCAGATTCTGGAAAAACTTTTATTCAAGGATCTGGAGTTACAGCAGAGGGGAATTCTGTTCTTTTTAGAAAAGAAATGATAATGACAGTGGATTCAAAAGGACTGATTTTAATACAATTAATGGCTGCCACAGAATCTTGTACAGGTGTTAATTGTGCTAAATGTAGTTTTAAAACTGGAGGAGGATGCAATTGTGATAACCCAGGATCTATTATGGGTGGAGCGTCTTATTGTAATCATAGCATAGTTAGAGATACAAATCCAAGAAATGATTTAGTATATTAAAAGATTTTTTATTTATTGCACTATACGTAGGTGGCTATAGCGGCGGGGCATCACCTCTTCCCATCCCGAACAGAGAAGTTAAACCCGCCAGCGCCGATGGTACTGCCCGACCAGGTGGGAGAGTAGGCCGCCGCCTGAATAATAACCCGCCCTGTATGAAAATGCAGGGCGGGTTCGCGTTTATTGAATGGAAAATGGAGAAATGGCTGGCGCCAACACCACCTTACGGAAAAAATATTCAAAAATAGTTGCAATTAAAAAATATTGTTCTATATTTGCAGCGGTTATTGATGTTCTTTTTTATCGGAGTTGAATAATATTTCAATGGCTTTTGTTCAAGTCTAAGAAATCTGACAATTTTAGAGAAACTAAGAATAGAAGCCGTTTTCGACGTGAGTTGATATCGGCTTGTTTTTCGGGTTGTCAGAACCTCTTAGGGAGTCGGTATCAATTCACGTTTCTTTTTATTTTTTGTAATGCAATAACAGAAGCCCTAAAAATTGAAGAGTGTACAAAAATTGTACATTCTTTGGCAGCGAATAAAAAATTGCAGCAAGAGGTTGTTTATATTAAAAAGTTTGTGTTTGTGAACAACCCCAAAGCTGCAAAAAGTAATATTAACTTTTTAAAATATATTTTTATGAAAACAAAACTTTTCTTTTTTACAATGCTGATAAGTATTACAGCAAGCGCACAAACTGGCGTTACGGTTACGCCTGTTAGTACAAAAAACAACGCCGTTACATTTAATGTATCATGGTTGAATAGCTCCCGTACCGGCAGGCATAATTCCAAAGTGTGGGTATTTATTGATTATCGCCCTGTAACGAACAACGTACCTTCGGGCAGTTGGGAACGTGCATTGATTGCGGGAATGCCTACCGCTACTTCCGGCACGCCAACGAGAGAAACAACAACCGATAAAGGCTTTTGGCTGCAAGGCACGTCGGGGAGTTCCGGTACTTACAATGCTACGATAACCGCAACGTTGAGCAATGTGCCGGCACAATTTAATTGGTGCGCTTATGTTTCCGATTGCCCGCCGAATGTGTCATATAATAATGGAACATACACCTTGCACGGTACGCCGCCGTTTACATTGATAGCTGCTGATGGCACAACCGCCCAAACAGTAACAGGGGCAACCATAACCGCTTCAGAATTGACTATAACACCGGTAACAATGACTGATAAAACAGCATGCCCATGGGGTTTTTGTCCTTACACCGGCAGTGATTTATTTGTTGATGCTTCTCATGTCTGCCAATTGCGTACCAGCGGGGCAAAGAATTGGGAAGCGTACATCAAGGACAGTAGAGATAATGAATTGTATAGAATTGTTTTGATGCCCGACAATAAATGGTGGTTAGCACAAAGTGTGAAGTATGCGGGAGCTGGCATTGTAAATTCAGCCGCCAATTGTACACCAGACAAATGTGGAAGGTTGTACACAGGGGCTCAAATGAGCAGTACATACACTGGCTCCACCGGTGCAAGTGGCTATGGTGCAAACAAACAAGGAGTCTGTCCGAACAACTGGATATTACCCGTTTATGATGATTGGCGTGCTTTCGTCGATGCTATTGATGTCACTTCTTTAGTAGACATTACGCCTGTAAGTTGCTTGTTCAAACAAGGGCGCAACATACTAATAACACAACGGTTAGGAGCTATAGACAATCCCGTATTAAAGGGAAACAACTATTATGGATGGTCGGATGCGATGTGGACAAACGCTTATGGGCAATCTGCACCATATTATCAGGAAGGTTGGAGAGGTAATAATAGTGAGTATCAAGATTGGGGTTTGTGCATAAACCTGAATAGTGGCCACAGTTATGCCGACGGGGTTCTGTTAAGTGTGTACTGCGACGGTCAAGACAGAAAAGTGCCAGTCCGTTGCTTCCGCCAACTGTAATTTAATCCAAATAATGCTATGACTTGTTTCCCTCAGGGCTTCCTCGCGCAATCTTTTCTGAATGGAAAATGAAAAATGGGTTGGCGCCAGCCACTGCCTACTGAAAACTGCCTACTGCTTTCCGGCGCCAGCCAACTCTTAGTTCTTAACTCAAATTCCTCAGTGCATTATTTTAAACACGAGTTCGCGCAGGAGTTCGCCGTGGGTGGCGGAGCCGTTGTTAAATCCCTTGCTGCGCATGTCGTATTCGCGCAGGAGGGAAATCACCTCTACGGCTTTTCCTATGGGGTAAATAGCGGCGGCCTGCTCGTAATCGCGCACAAAAAACGGATGAATGCCCAGTTCCGCCGCCGCATTCTGGCTGCCGGGCTTGCGTTTCAGGAAATGCAGCTTCAGTATGCGTGAAAATTCCATGAACAGCGTACTGATGGTAACGACAATCGGGTAGCCGTTGGGGTTGTGCGCAAAGTGCTGTACAATGCGGTTTGCTTTCAATATATCGCGCCGGGCGATGGCGCTGTTCAGTTCAAAGGTATTATAATCTTTACTGATGCCGATATTTTTCTCAATATCTTCGGACGAGATGCGCTTGTTGCCTTCGGGCAGCAGGGTAAAGAGCTTATCCAGCTCGTTGGCGATTTTGGAGAGGTCGGCGCCCAGATATTCCGCCAGTATGGCGCTCGCTTTGGGGTCGATGGTGCATCCCTTTTGGTTCAGGTAGCCGGTAATCCATGCGGTTAATTCGTTGTCGTAGGGCAAGGCGGTTTCCAGCACTTCGCCCGCTTTGGCCGCCAGTTTGTAAAACGAGGTGCGCTTGTCCACCGTTTTTCCCTTGTAGCACAATACCAGCAAGGTCGTTTCGGGGGCTTGTTTCAGGTAGGCTTCCAGCTGTTCGATTTTTTTCAGGTCTTGCGCTTCGCGGACAATCACCACCTGCCGGCTGGCCATCATCGGGAAACGGCGCGCCGTGTCGATTAACTGCGGCGCCGTCGTGTCTTTGCCATACAGGATAAGCTGGTTGAAACTGCGCTCGGATTCCGTCAGCACATTTTGTGCAATATAGTTACCGATTTGGTCGATGTAGTACGTTTCTTCGCCCATCAGCAAGTATACCGGCCGGTATTTTTTATTCTTCAAATCCGCCAGTATCCGCTCATAGTTCGCCACCGCTTCTTTAAATTTTATTTTTGTAGCCATCTTTTTTAATTGAAAATTGAAAATTATGATGTATGATGTATGGAGTGTCTATTGATTGCCTGCTAACCTCTGGCGACAGCCAACTCTTAGTTCTTAACTCTTAGTTCTTAACTCTTAGTTCTTAACTCTTAGTTCTTAACTTTAAAAGGCGCAAGCCTAATTCATAATTCATAATTCATAATTAAATTAAGTATTTTTTTTGACGGGTCGAAGGGCGCCAGTTCATCGAGCCCCATAGCGCGGACGGCGGCGGAGATAAGTTCCCTGTCCGTTACGCCGGCGGGGCGTTGTTGTTTTTCCAAAAAGTATTTTCCGGCATCCCGCATGGCTTGCAGCGGCGCGAGCCCGACCAGTTCCGACCCCGTTACGCGGCATCCCCGCGCCTGCGCCCGCTCGCAGACCGTATCAAACGCCACGTGCAGCGGCGTAACGGAGAGGTCGCACAGGTTCATCGACACTTGCGCCTTGCCGTATTCTTCGATATACCACCCGATAGCTTTCACCGCCTTCAAGAGGCCGGGCTGGCGGGTTTCGCAGCCTTTTTCGCGCACATCGCAGGCTATCTCCTGCGCCAGGCGCACCGCTGCCGTATCCAGATTCACATTGTAAGCAATGAGAAAGGGGCGTGCGCCTACGGCAATGGCGCCGGACGCCGGCACAAAAGCGGCAGGGCCAAAGTCGGGCACCCATTCCGGCTTTGCCAGCTTGGCCTCCAGCCCTTCGTATTCGCCCGAACGGCAAAAGGCAAGGTTGCGGCGGCGTTCGTCGAAAGCGGCGTATTCGTAAGCATACACCGGCAGCCGGAGCTCCTCGCCGATACGTTTTCCCAGCGCCCGCGCGAGAGCGGCAGTCTCTTCCATCGTAATGCCGGAAAGGGGAACAAGCGGCAACACGTCGGTCGCGCCGAAGCGCGGATGCGCACCGTGATGCCGGCGCATGTCGATTACTTCCGTTGCCTTTTTCACCGCCCGGAAAGCCGCCTCGCACACGGCCTCCGGCGCGCCGGCAAACGTAACCACCGTCCGGTTGGCCGCCCAGCCCGATTCGACATTCAACAACCGGATGCCTTCCACCGCCGCCAGAACGCCGGTAATTTGCCGGATAACCGCCTTATCCCGCCCCTCGCTAAAATTGGGAACACATTCGATTGTTTTCATTTGACCGCAATGGTTTCTATTTCGACCTGTGCGCCCATAGGCAATTTGGCTACCTGGTAGGCCACGCGCGCCGGGTAGGGCTCGGCATAAAACCGGGCATACACTTCGTTCATGGCGGCGAAGCCGTTCATGTCGGCCAGCAGGACGGTGGATTTGACCACATGGGAATAGCCGTAGCCGGCTTCGGCAAGGATTGCGCCGGTATTTTTGAGGCATTGCGCCGTTTGTTCCGCAATACCGCCTTCGGCAAATTTCCCGGTAGCCGGGTCTATCGGCAACTGCCCGGAAATATACAGCGTGCCGTTGGCTTCCACCGCCTGGCTATACGGCCCCACAGCTTTAGGAGCATCAGGAGATACAATGATTTTTTTCATTCGCCTATTTTTTTTTAAAATAATTACGTTTACAAAAATACGAATTAATTATGAGGTATGAAGTATGATTTGCGACTTGCGATTTGTGATTTGCGAGGTATGATGTATGAGTGGGGAGTTAAGAACTAAAAGTTAAGAACTAAAAGTTGGCTGGCGCCAGCCCATTTTCAACTTACAACATAAAAAAAACGCCGGCAGTATTCTATCTGCCCGCGTCTTTCATTAGATTTACGATTTGCGATTTGCGAATCGCAAGTCGCATATCGCAAATCGCCCCGTCAGGGAATGATCGCCTTCTCAATCGGGCTGTACGGCCCTTTCTCGCCCCGGGTGTTTTCCCAGCAGAGGCAATAGTAGAGGGCCTGGCCGCGCTGGTTCTCGTCGAAGGTGAGGGTGAAGGGCGAGCG
>JAITSM010000114.1 GCA_031287815.1 Prevotellaceae bacterium | reverse complement strand
GGGACGCCGTCCCCAAGTGGGGTTTTGTCGCCGGAGTTTCCGGGACGCCGTCCCCAAGTGGGGTTTTGTTGCCGGAGATGCGGATATGTTTTTTGATTTTTAAGATAGGAGGAACACTCCGCTGTGCTGTGCTGCTCCGCAGTGTAAAGCATACGACAAATTCCGTTGCGGCGCAAGGGGTTTGAGAGTATTTTATCAAGAAGTTATGCACAACAAAAACTAAGAGTTAAGAGTTAAAAACTAAAAGTGATGGGGAGCAGGTGCAAAGGTAGAGAAAATGTTTTTTAATTCCAAAAAAATGTTGTTTTTAGGAGGAAGGGTGAAAGGCGCTGTAGATACGTAGGGACGCACGGCCGCACGGCCGTGCGTCCCTACCCTGCTATTCGCGCGGAGCACCCGCTTTCCGCTATGCACGGACCGTGCGCCGCGCGAAAGGCGCAGGCGTTCTTCGTTCCGCAGGCTGCGCTGCGCTGGCCTGCGGTTATGAAAATTTCGCCCCTTCGGGGCTTTTTTAATGGAGAATGGAAAATGGAGAATTGGCTGACGCTAGTCCCCTTGCAAATCGCACCTCGCAAATCTATAATAATCCCAATTCGAGCAAGGCTTCTTCGCTCATGCGGCTGCGCTCCCAGGGCGGGTCAAAAGTTAAATTGATTACCACATCGGCTACGCCCGGCACATCGCGCACGGCGTCGTGCACATTTTGTAAAAGCTCGTCGGCAAGCGGGCAATTGGGGGCGGTGAGGGTCATGGTAACCGTAACTTTTTGTTCGTCATCAACGGCAATTTCATATATCAGCCCGAGTTCATAAACATTTACGGGGATTTCGGGGTCATACACCTGCCGCAGGGCGCGTACAATATCGGATTCTAAATTCATAATACTAAATTTTCATTATACGAATTTAATAATTTTTATCCAATTACACGAACGCCCGGAACAGGGCGTGCCAATTATTATTTTCGTCAATTTAAAATTGTATCTTTGTAGCTAAAAAAATCAACGTGGGAAAGAAAAAGAAAGAAGAACCTGTTAGCATAGATGCGGCTATTCGCCGCTGGGTAACAGGCCAGAAAAAACCGTTTGGCTTTCGCCAAATGACGCATGAATTAAAGATTCCGCGCACCAGCCGGGAAGAAATATATACTGTCCTAAAAAATTTAATTGGCGAAAAAATAATTTTAATGGAAAAGTCGGGACGCTACCGTTTGCGCGCCGGCAGTTCTTACAAGGAAGCCGTCGGGAAACTTGTGGTAGCCGGACAGGGGTACGGTTTTATGACGGTAGCAGGCGAGCCGGAAGATATTTTTATTCCGCAACGGAAATTGCATGGCGCATTGCACGGCGATACGGTACGTATCAGTTATAATGCCAAAGGAAAAAAACGCCAGGAGAGCGAGGTGGAAGAAATTATAGAACGCTCCGCCCGCCCGTATGTCGGGGTATTGCAGGAGACCCCGCAGGGCGCGTATGTTATTACCGAGAGCCGCAATATGCCGTATGACATAAAAGTGCCGGCGCAGGAATTGCACGGCGCGGAGAGCGGGCAGAAAGTCGCCGTGCTGGTATTCGACTGGGATGGGCGGAAACGCGAGCCGGTCGGGCATATCATAGATGTACTGGGAATGCCCGGCGAAAACGATACGGAGATGCACGCCATTCTGGCGGAATTCGGCTTGCCATACCGTTTCCCGGAAGAAGTGGAACGCGAAGCGGAAAATATTCCGGTGAAAATCTCCAAAGAGGATATGGCCGGCCGCCGCGATTTTCGTGGCATTGTAACATTCACGATTGACCCCGCCGATGCGAAAGATTTTGACGATGCGTTGTCCTTTCAACAACTGAAAAACGGAAACTACGAAGTGGGCGTACACATTGCCGACGTAACGCATTACGTGCGCCCCGATATGTTGATGGAAAAAGAAGCCGCCGAACGCACGACTTCCGTTTATTTGGTAGACCGTACTGTTTCGATGCTTCCGGAAAAACTGTCGAACAACCTGTGTTCATTGCGCGCCAATGAAGACAAGCTGTGCTTTTCGGCAGTATTTGAATTGGACAAGCGGGCGCAGATTAAAAATAAATGGTTCGGGCGCACGGCCATCCGCTCCATGCACCGCTTCGATTATGAACAGGCGCAGGCGGTGATTGACACCGGAAAAGGTACGCTGGCCGAAGAACTGGGCATGTTGTACAAACTGTCGCAGCGATTGCGGACGGCGCGTTTTGAGCATGGCGCCGTACAGTTTGAACGTCCCGAGCCGAAAGTGGAAGTGGATGCAAACGGAAAGCCGTTGCGCGTATATTTCAAAGAGCCGAAAGAATCGAATTTCCTTATCGAAGAATTTATGCTGCTCGCCAACCGCAGCGTGGCGGAAGCGATAGGGCACACGAAGAAACCGAAAACATTTGTTTACCGCATACACGAGGAGCCGAACCCTGAGAAATTACAGGTATTTCGCGATTTCATCAAGTATTTCGGCTACTCCATGAAGCAAACAAAAACGCCGCTGGAAGCCGCACGCGAACTGAATAAATTGTTGGATAAAGTAAAAAACACGCCGGAAGGAAACGTTATTGAAAATATGGCATTGCGCTCTATGGCGCGTGCGCACTACACTACCGACAATGCCGGGCATTACGGATTGGCGTTTGATTACTACACGCATTTCACTTCGCCCATTCGCCGCTATCCCGACATGATGGTGCACCGCCTGCTGGCGCATTACCTGGAAAACGGCGCCTCCGCAGAGAAAGCCCCTTATGAAGCGCGTTGCAAATATTGCTCCACCCGCGAACAGGCGGCCGCCGAAGCCGAACGCGCCAGCATCAAGTACAAAATGGTCGAGTTCATGCTCGACCGGGAAGGCGCGGATTTTGACGGAACGGTTTCGGGCATCACCGAATGGGGAATGTACGTAGAGATAAACGAACACCATATCGAAGGCATGGTCTCTATCCGCAGCCTCCGCGACGATTATTATGTGTTTGACGAAAAGCGCTACCTGCTTGCCGGGCAACATCACGGCCGCCAGTACAAATTAGGCGACGCCGTGCGCATCAAAGTCAAACGCGCCAACCTCGAACAAAAACAACTGGACTTTGTATTGAGTTAATTAGTCGTGAGTCGTGAGTCGGCTGGCGCCGGAGGTCAGTAGGCAGTTTCCAGTAGCAGTAGGCAGTTTCAGGCGCCTTTTTAGTTTAAAGTTTAAGGTTGCTTTTCTCGTTTTTCATAACAATAATTTAAACGTAAAAATTAAGAAGTTCCGGCAGCTACCGAACACATCTTGCCTGCATCCCTTTATCAGGCGTCGCTAATTTCTCATATATACCAGTGGAATCCCAAGCCGTACCGAATCTCATCACACCGCCCCAGTCGGTGGCCGGATTCCACACGTATCCCCGCACACCGTCATCGCATAAGGCGTTTATATCGTACCACCCCTCAAGCCCCCAGGTCATCGCAATGTCGCGGCCGTCGTTGTTAGGCGAACAGTCCACCAGCGTCGTCCTATCTGTTCGGGTGGGGAAGCGCCAGGGAGCCGGGCAAAGTTCTTCTTTGTTCTCGTCGAGACATATCCAATTATAATAATAACCTCTGGTCGCTTCATAGTCCAGATATTCCGCCGGCGGGCTTTCCGCTGGCGTTAAGGATGAAACGCTTTTACATTTCGCAGGATTACGCAACGTTCCACTCCAGATTAGGGAACCACAAACCCAACTACCATTACTATGTGTGGGCAATGAAATATTAACAACTATTTTCCCGGAAGCCGTAACATTTGTGCAACCATTAACATTGGCGGTAGTAACCGTATATGTAAATGTACCGGGTGCGGTGGGCGTGCCGCTAATGGTATAGGTATTATTCGCCCATGCGCCGTCAACGCCGGCGGGTAAACCGGTTACCGTAGCGCCGGTAGCATCGGAGGTAGTGTACGTGATAACAGCCATAGCATCGTATTCGGTTACCGTCTGGGCAGTACTGCCGGAGAGATGGGTAATGGTGGGCAATGCAGGTATAATGCCGCCGGGGTGTTCGGTAAGGTCGGTAATAGAGGTGATGCACGTGCCCGCGCCGAAATAGTAGCCCAGCTCTTTAGTATCGCCGTTAATGGTAAATGGCGGCGTGCCGGTTAACTTATAACCGCCGCCGGCTTGCGCTTCCGCCGCAGGCGCATGCCCGCTGCCGTAGGCGCACCAGTTGAAGGGGGCGGTGGCAATATCCAAAGTAGCGGTTACGATGGTGGGGCTGGCGGTTACGTAAAAGCCGCGCCCGTTCAGGCTGTTTTCATCTACATCGCCGCCCAAGCCGGCATTCACTTCAAGAATGGTAGCAGGCGAAAAGCCGCCCGGCGTACCGCCATCCACCGGGCAAAAGTCAATCCATACCCATACCTTGCCGGCGGGCGTGGTGGTTCCCTCCCATGTTACCCG